>DASPGK010000027.1:0-2240 GCA_035620655.1 Candidatus Krumholzibacteriia bacterium | reverse complement strand
GGGTCACGCTCGCGTCGGGCGAGAAAGCGCTGAACCCGATGCGCGTCGTGCCCAACGGCGAGGGGAGCGAGGTGCTGTTCACGCTCTTCCAGCTTTCCGAAATGTCGGACCTGCAATTCGTCGAAGACGTCGCCATGGTCGAGCGGGACCTGCGGAGCCTCAAAGAAGTCCTGGAAGGCTAGTCCGGACGCCACATTCTCCCCGTCTTGCGCGTCCGGCCCCCGTGTCGTATAGTCCCGTCAGACGCCGCGTGGCCGCGGCGTCCATTTCTTTTCCGACGAGATCCCACGAATGATCGACCCCAAGGACCTGGTCCCCGTCGAACCCAAAGACGCGGACGGGGCGAAAGACTTTTTAAAGAAGAACGGCGTGTCGCTCACGACCGGCGAGTACGCGCGCGTGTGCGAGCTGCTCGGCCGCAGGCCCACCATCGTCGAGCTCCATATCTTCAACGTGATGTGGAGCGAGCACTGCTCCTATAAGTCCTCGCGCTGGGTGCTCAAGGAATACCTTCCCACCCAAGCCCCGCACGTCGTACTCGGCCCCGGCGAAGACGCCGGCATTATCCGCTTCTGCGAGGTCGGCGGAAAGAGCTACTGCCTGGTCATGGCCCACGAGAGCCACAACCATCCCTCGCAGGTCCTCCCCGTCGAAGGCGCCGCGACCGGCATCGGCGGAATCGTGCGCGACGTGTACTGCATGGGCGCGGACGTGATCGGTGTCATGGACCCGCTGCGCTTCGGCGACCCCGACGGGCCCAACGCGGCCCACGTGCGCGACATCGCCTTGGGCGTGGTCGACGGGATCGCGCAGTACGGCAACGCACTCGGGGTTCCCACCTACGGCGGCGAGGTGTTCTTCGACGCGTCCTTCGACGACAACTGCCTGGTCAACGTGGTCGCCTTCGGCATCGTGGAAGAGAGCGGCATCATTCGCAGCCGCGTTCCCGAAGAGGCGAAGCACGTCCCCTACGATTTGATCCTGGTGGGCAAGCCGACCGACGCGAGCGGATTCGGCGGGGCCGCGTTTGCGTCCGAGCGCCTCGATGGAAGCGCGGCGACGGAGAAGCAGGGTGCCGTGCAAGTACCCGACCCCTTCGTCAAGCGCGTGCTCGCGGAAGCGATCAAGGACATGCTCGAGTTCGCGCGCGACCACAAGGTGCCGATCGGCTTCAAGGACCTGGGCGCGGGCGGCATCTCGTGCGCGTTCTCGGAGATGCCGGAGGCGAGCGGTTTCGGCGCCAAGATCGACCTCGACAAGGTCAACAAGGCCTTCGCGAATCTCTTGCCCGAAGTGATCGCGTGCTCGGAGACGCAGGAGCGCTTCGCGATCGCGGTGCCCTCGCGCGTCTCCCGCGACGTGGTGCGCATCTTCAACGAGCGCTTCGAAATGCCGCACCTGTACACGGGCGCGGGGGCGGTCATCATCGGGCGCGTGACCACCGACGGGCGTTTTCAGATTACCCACGGCGGCCGCACGGTGTGCGACGCCGCCATGGACGTGATCACGACGGGCATTGCGTATAAGCGCGAGCAGAAGAAACGCCAGCGAAAGCTGGCGATTCCCCCTAGCGCGCCGAAGGCGAACGTGCGCGAATCGTTGCTCGCGCTGTTGGGCTCCGTAAATATTTCGGACAAAGCAGCAATCTTTCAACATTACGACTGCGAAGTGCAAGGTCACGCGGTGCTGCGCCCCGGTGAAGCGGACGCGGCCGTGGAGATGTTCGTGCCGGGCGCGAACGTCGCGCTGGTCGCGTCGGTCGGGAGCCACTCCCGCATCGGCCTGATCGACCCGTACGCGGGAGGCGCGTGGTCGGTGTTCGAAGCGACGCGCAACGCCGCGTGCGTGGGGGCGCTGCCATTGTGTATCACCGATTGTTTGAATTTCGGTGACCCCGAAGACCCGGGCGTCTTCCACGAGTTCGTCGAGAGCGTGCGCGGCATCGGTGACGCATGCCGTGCGCTCACCCTCTTCGGCGACAACTCGCCGTTGCCGGTCCTCTCCGGCAACGTCTCGCTCTACAACCAGAGCGAAAAGGGGAGCGCCATCGCGCCCACGCCGATCGTCGCCTGCGCCGCGCGCCTGGACGACGCCTCGCGCGCGCGCGGCTTCGGGCTGAAGCAAGTTGGATCGCGGTTGTTGCTGCTGGGGAAGCTCCACGAGGATCTAGGCGGGTCGGAGTACGAGCGGTGGTTCGGCAATCACGGTCGTGAACGAGCTCCCCAGCCCGATTTCGCGTT
>DASPGK010000026.1:0-2501 GCA_035620655.1 Candidatus Krumholzibacteriia bacterium | reverse complement strand
GAATGCGGCCGTGTCGATGGAGCCCGGGAAGTCGATGGCCGCGTACTGGCCGTCGCTGCAGACGAACCCGTGCCACACGCCGTCGTCGTTGTTGTAGAAGCCCGTGATCTGACCGCGATTGTTGATGCCGGTGGCCCGCGTGCTCACCGCATCCGGAAACTCGACCGGCTGCACCATGCCGTCGCGCAGTACGAAGCCGCGGACGCGCGATGACATGTCGGTATACTGCCCCGCGATTTCACCGCGATCGTTGACCGCGTTGAGACGCGTGCTCCTGGCGCCGGGGGCGTCGAACGTCGCGTACTGTCCGAGGCGCCAGATGTACCCGTGCCGCACCCCCGCGGCGTCGACGAAGTTGCCGACGATGGTGCCGCGGTTGTTGATGCCGTAACCCTCGCAGGAGCGCACATCGGGTTCGCGATCGGGCAGCACGATGATATTTCCCAACGGTCCGCGCACGTACGTGTGCCCGATGTCGTCCTCGTCGTAGAAACTGCCCACCGCTATTCCCAAGTCGTTGATGTCGGCGAGGGAACCCCGATCGGAAGGGCCCGCGCCCGGGACGGTGACGTCGATGAACCGTCCCAGACGATGAACGAACCCATGGGCACTCCCGTCCGGTGCCGCGAAGTTCCCCACGATCGTGCCGAGGTTGTTGTTGCCGAAGGCACTGGTGTAGGACCCCATATCCGCGGGGACATCGAGCGCGCGGAATTCGTAGGCGCCTTGGCCGAGCTCGCTGATCGAATTGATCGAGGCCGAGGTTTCCCGCTCGGACCCGCGCGGCGCCAGCAAGCCGGAATCCGATTCGCAGCCCGCGAGCGCGATAACCATCAGGATCGCCACATTGAAGAGACACCGCTGCCTAGCCATGCTTTTCCTCCTTGGACCATCGTTGCGATTGGACACTGCCTACCAGAGAGTCGTGTTGATCGTGCCTAGGCCGGGCAGCGACCTTACCGTGCGATCACCATCTTCTTTGTGATGGACGCGCCGACCGCCTTGACTCGATAGAAATAGACACCGCTCGCGAGCGGCCGACCGCGGTTGTCGCGCGAAGCGAATGGGATTCGATTCCAACCGGCTTTCGCTTCGTCAACTTCGAGGGTGCTCACTCTCCGCCCCGCGACGTCGAACACCTCGATTCTTACCTTCGCGGCCGACGGCAGCCCGATCTCGAACTCGGTCGTCGCGTTGAACGGATTGGGGTGGTTCTGCAAAACCGTGAGTGCGGCCAACGCCGGCGTGTTGCCCGCGTCCGTCAGCGCTCCCACATTGGCTTCATTGGAAGGTGCACTCTGGTTCGCGTGCACGTCGTACGCGGTGACGATGTAGTAGAGAGCCGAGGAGGGGGCGTTGGCGTCCACGGCCAGCGTGTCCTCGGCGCTCGTGAGGAAGTGGATCGGCACCGGCGTCACACCGGACGCCGTCGCGCGGTAGACCGCGTAGTCCCGAAGATCGGGGGCGACGGCACGATTCCAGGTCAACTGAACGTCGGCGCCGACCCGCTGCGCGGTCAACAGGAACGGTGCGAGCGGTGCCAGGTTGTCGACCGAGTGCCCAGCCACCTCGTTCGAGGCGAAAGCGACGTAGGTGTCGTAGGGGATGTGCGCTGCGACCATGAATACCTCGTTCCCCGGCGAGGCCGCCACCGAGTCTGAACGCGTCGAAGCGGCGAAGGAGTAACCCGGCCATCCGTGCGCGGTCTGCGTGCCGACGCGCTCGAAATAACGCCCGGGGGTCGCGAGGTAGACTGGTCCGGTTTCGTCGGCGGAGAGCGCGCTTAATTCGCCGGACGAAATGGCGGCCGCGCCGGAGGGAATCGCGTCGACGGCTCGCCACACCGAGTAGAAATCGATGGCGCGCGGGTTCGGCAGGTCGCGCCCGCTCGCCGTCCAATTGACGGCGACTTTTCCGCCCTGATCGTGCGGAATGTCATCGACCGACTCGACGATCGGCTCCGGGTGGCCCCAGTAGCCGTATACGTTGTCGATGCGCTGTGCGTAGACCTCGAAGCTCGCGCTGCGCACGTCACCCCACGCGAAGATCGTGCCGTTCGCGCCGTCCGGAGCGATCGAGGGATAACCCTGATTGTCCGGCGCGCTGCACACGCTGATCCCGTCGGGCGTCCATTGCGACGCGCCGGCAGCGCTGAGTCGCTGTGCGAACACGTTGGAGAAATCGGGAGTAGACCCACCACGGCCGTCGGTCCAGGCGAGAATGAAACCCCCGGCCCCATCGGGGACGACAACGGGATTCTGTTGCGCGCCCGCGGCGCTACATACGGCCACCCCGTTTGCGGCCCAATAGGACGCGCCGGTGATACTCACCCGCTGGCAATAGATGTCGGAGGCGAAGAACCGAAAGTCGTGCCAGGCGACCACGGCGCCTCCGGTTCCGTCGCTACCAATGGCCGGCCAGCGCTGGTCTTGAGCCTCGACGCACACAGCGGCGCCCGCAGAACCCCATTGGATAGAGCCGTTCGAAGTCGCACGCTGGGC
>DASPGK010000025.1:0-4490 GCA_035620655.1 Candidatus Krumholzibacteriia bacterium | reverse complement strand
CCTTCCTAGACGCCATCAAGCGCGACGTCGTCGACTCGGGCGCCATCGCGGCGCTCCCCTACGGCGAGCAGCTCGCGATCATGGTCCGCATCGGAGACGACTTCCTCGCGCGCGGGCGCCAGCCCGAAGCCGAATCGCTGCTCGTGCGCGCGCGCCAGCTTCGCACCACCGGCGACGAGGTACGCGCGCACGCGCCACTGGCCAGCGAAGCGATGCGCCTGCTCGCCGATGCGTGGGCGGGACGCGGCCAGCTGCGCCAGGCGCTCGAGCTGCTCGAAGACACCAAGGAAGACATCGCGCCCTACCTGAGCCTGGCCGAGCAGGCGCGCCTGTTGAACGAGATCGGCTGGCTGCAGTACCGCTTGGGCGACTATTCGAGCTGCGTGGATTCGTGCAAGTTCACGGTCAACACGCTCAACCCCAACGAACACCCGCTGGTGGTGGCGCAAGCACTGAACCTACTCGGCGTCATCGCGTTCAACACCAGCCGCTACGACGAAGCGGTGTCGTACTACGAGCAAAGCGCGTTTCTGCGCGAGCGCGAGAACGACCTGAACGCGCTGGCCGGGTCGTACAACAACCTGGCCCTCGCCTACCAGTCCAAGGGCGAGTACGACAAGGCGCTGGGGTACCTGCACAAGAGCATCGACATCAAGCGCAAGCAGAACAACGAAGCCGGGCTCGCGGGCGGCTTCTTGAACCTCGCGTTCCTCTATCTGGAAGTGCACAACTTCGAGGAAGCCGAGCGTCGCTGCCGCGAGAGCCTCCGCATCAGCTCGGAGCTGGGCCTGGCCCAGTTGATCGCCGAGAACTACAACACGCTGGGCGACATTCTCCTGACGCGCGGCCAGCTCGACGAGGCGGAGGCGTACTACCAGCGCTCGCTCGAGCACGCGAGCCGATTGTCGACCGTCAACGAGGAGATGGGCGCCCAGAAGCGTCTCGCCAAGCTCTACATCCGCAAGAACCGCCACGGCGACGCGCGCGCGGCCATCGAGGAGGCCTCGCGGCTCGCGCGCCAGGTGGGATCGAAGTACGAGCAGGCGCAGACCGAGGAGATCTTCGGCGAGCTCAAGGCGGCGCAGAAGAGTCACGCGGAGTCGGTCGATCATTTCGAGAAGGCGGCGGCGCTGTACGCGACACTGTCCAAGCACCGCATGGCGGCCGCGTGCCTGGCCAAAGCCGGGATCGCGCACGCCGGCTCGGGCAACCCGCTCGACGCCAAGCGCTACCTGGACCGCGCACAGGACCTCATCAAGGCGCAGATCGGCCACGAGATCCCGGAAGAGATCGTCACCTTGCAGCAGACGCTCCGCGAGAGTCCGCGGCCCGCGGGGTCGACGGGCACGGCGTCGCAGAAGCTGATGTACGCTTTTTACGAGCTCTCTTCCTTATCCGACTACGCGGACGATAAGACCGCGTTCTTCCGCCGCATCATCAACGTGTTTCGCGACCTCACGGGCTCGAACTGGTGCGCGCTCGCACTTCGCTCCGAGGACGAGGGCTTCGCGATGGTGTCGGCGACCGGCGACCAGGAGCCGATCGAGGACGCGGCGCTCAAGGCTCTAATGACGCACGCGCTGCAGCTCGGCGCGGTGCTGTACGCGGAGTCCGCGGAGGCGCGCGACATGGTCGCGCACGTCGCCATCCAGAAGGCCTCGCAGGACCACTTGGTGGTAGTGCCGATGAAGTCGATGGGCGTCGACCTCGGCTGCGTGCTGCTCCTCGTGCCGTCGACCGCCGTGCCGCGCTCCAAGGACGACGTCGACTTCATCTCCTGCATCGGCCGCCACGTCGCCGGCGATCTGCGACTGAGTCTCCACTTCGACGAGCGCTCGCACAAGGTGGAGCGCGAACTGGGAGCGGTGGCACCGGTCTCGGACGCGAACCGATTCCAGGGCATGATCGGGCGCGACGAGTCGATGCGCAAAGTGTGCCGCATGATCGAGAAGATCAAGGACATGGACACCGGTATCCTCATCATCGGCGAGAGCGGCACCGGAAAAACCGAGCTCGCGCGCACGGTGCACAACACCAGCCCGCGCCGGCGTCACGTGTTCCAGTCGATCCACTGCGCCGAGATTCCCAGCAGCCTGCTCGAGAGCGAGTTGTTCGGGCACGAGCGCGGCGCCTTCACGGGTGCGGTGCAGCGCAAGCTCGGCCGCTGCGAGATCGCCGACGGCGGCACCGTGTTCCTGGACGACGTAAACGTGATGCCGCTCGACACGCAGGCGCGGCTGCTCCACTACTTGGAGACCAAGAGTTTCACCCGCCTGGGCGGCACCCAGAAGATCTCGACCGACGTGCGCCTCATCGCGGCCAGCAACGAGGACCTGGAGAAGCTGGTGAAGGAAGGCCGCTTCCGCGAGGACTTGTTCTATCGCCTGAAGGTGATCCAGATCGAGCTGCCGCCCTTGCGCGACCGCCAGGACGACTTGATCCTGATCGCGAACGAGTTCTTGAAGAAGCGCTGCCAGGCGCAGAACAAGCCGCTCAAGCGGCTGTCGACCGAGACCATCAAGCTGTTCCAGAAGTATCGCTGGCCCGGCAACGTGCGCGAATTCCAGAACGTGCTCGAACAGATCGTGCTCTTGTGCGACGATGTCATCGTCGAGCCGTCGTCGCTGCCCGAAGACTTCCTGCGCCGCGCCGCGGGCGGGGGCAAGAGCCGCTGGCAGTCGCTCGAGCAATTGGTGCAGCAAATGGTCGAGGCGGGGGGCTATTCGGAAGCGAATCCGCTCATGCCGCAGATCGAAGTCATGCTGGCGGAGAAGATGTCGACGCACACCGAGAACAAGACCAAGGCCGCCAACTTGCTCGGTATCACCAAACCCACGCTCTATTCGCGGCTGCGCGGCTACGACCGCTTGAAGTAGACGGGAAACCACTCGATGCCCAAGACGGTGCGCCGCGACGACCTGGTCGCCTACCTCGACCGCTATCTGCGCGTGGCGGAGATCCCGGATTCGTCGCCCAACGGGCTCCAAGTGCAAGGCACCGATCGCGTCGCGCGGCTGGCCTTCGCGGTCGACGTGTCGGTGAAGACGGTCCGCGCCGCCGCCAAGGCCCGCGCCAACTTCCTCGTCGTCCACCACGGCCTGTGGTGGGGCCGCCACGAGCCCATCGTCGGCAACCTGCACGCGCGCGTGAAGGCCTTGTTCGAGAGCGAGATGTCGCTTTACGCCGCGCACCTGCCGCTCGATTGCCACGGCGACGTCGGCAACAACGTGGGACTCGCGCGTCTCCTGTCGCTGCGCGTGGTGGAGCCGTTCGGCGAGTACAAGGGCGTGAAGATCGGCGTGGTGGCGTCGTCGACGCCGTCGGTGCGATTGAGCACGCTGGTCGAGAAGGTCGAGCGCAAACTCACGACCCAAGCGCGCGTGCTGGGCTTCGGCCCCGCCACGGTGCGGCGCGTGGCCATCGTCAGCGGGGGCGGCGGCGCCTTCGTGGAGGCGGCGGTGCGGGCGCGCTGCGACACGCTTCTGACCGGCGAATCGTCGCACGCGGCCTACCACGCGGCCGAGGAGGCGGGCATCAACGTGATCTTCGCCGGACACTATGCGACCGAGACCGTCGGCCTGGAGTCGCTCCAGCGCCACCTGCGTACCCGTTTCGGCCTGGCCGCGGAGTTCGTTTCCGCACCCACGGGATACTGATCGCCGCCCGCGGTATCGCACATGCACCTCAGGCGACCGGCCGTCTTCTTGCTTCTCCTGGCGCTCTTCGTGGCCGCACTCGTCACCCGTTCCGCCACCCGCGACCGGCTCGAATCTCCCTACTTCAAGGGCACCTCCGCGATGGTGTACGCGCACGCGCTGGCCGCCTCGGAAGGCACCCCGCTCGACACCGTCTCGTCCAAGGCGAACCGCCCCGAGGGCTACACCCCCGCGCGCTACCGCGCCGACGGCTTCGAGCAGGCATGGGCGGCTTCGTTTCGCGCGGCCCGCTTCGTGAGCGAAGCAGACGGGCGCGACTTCGCGCGTCGCGTCACCATGTTCCTCGCCGCCTTGTGCGTGTTCACGATGTACGCTCTCGCGCGTCGGGTGTGGGACTGCCAGGCGGCGGGATTCGTGGCCGCGTTCCTGGTGGCGTTCCTCGCGCCCTTCGTGCTGGCGACCAACGGACGGGTCTTCACGCACACCGTGCTGGTTCCCTTCGTCGACAGCGCGCACGCGCTGGCGGCGCTGTTGGCGCTGCGCGCGACCACGCGGCGCGGCGCGATCGTGTTCGGCGCGCTGACGACGGCGGCGTCCTTCGCGCTCGCGTCGGCGTGGGAGCCCGGCATGGTCGTGCTGGCGACCTGGTCGGGCGGGATCGCGCTGTCGGGTCTCGGCGAGCCGCGCGCGCGCGCGGCGGTGCTGTGGGGTCACGCCCTGGCCGCGGTGCTGGCGTCCGTGCTCTCCCCGCATTTGCTCGCGACGCGAGCCATTGGCTCGTGGGAGACGGCGATCGTGGTCGCGAGCGCGCTCTTGCCTTACTCGGCGCGGGTC
>DASPGK010000024.1:0-4199 GCA_035620655.1 Candidatus Krumholzibacteriia bacterium | reverse complement strand
AAGATCCTCCCGGTCGAACCTCTGCAACAGGCGGTGGCCGTCGTGGGTGGAGCCGGCGCGTTGGGGAATGAGGTCCTGAAAAATCTCGCGCTCCTCGGCGTCGGGCACGTGGTGGTGTGCGATTTCGACCGGGTGGAGATCCACAACCTCACGCGCGCGATCCTGTTCCGCCAGGGCGACGCGGGCGCACTCAAGGCGGAGGTCGCCGCGGTACGCATGCGCGAGATCAATCCGGGAGTGAACGCCATCCCCTTCGCCGATAACATCGCGGAATTGGGCGGCGGGTTCTTTCGCCGCGCCGGGTTGATCTTCTCCACGTTCGACGCCTTCTTCCCGCGCTACGCCGTGAACGAGGCGTGCCTTCGCTACGGTAAGACCTGGGTCGACGCCGGCATGTCGGCGCTGGAGCACACGCGCGGCGGGGTCACGGTGTACGACGGCGCAGACCGAGCCAGTTTCTGCTACGCCTGCGGCACCTCTCCCGAAATGGTGAGCCGCCGCCTGGCGGCGATGCGCGCGAACGTCGGCTGTACGGCCTACGAGAACGTGACCGGCGAGATGGGCGGGGTACCCACCACGCCGATGATGGCGTCGGTGATCGGCGGCGTGCAGACGGCCGCCGGGCTCGACATTTTCTTTCACCGTCGCGGCTACACGCCCGCGTGCGAGTGGCCGTTCGGCAGCTGGGACCTCGACATCAGCAACCTCACGCATCGTCGCGTACGCCGGCAACGCATGCCGGATTGCTACCACCACCAAGTGGTCGAGTCCGTGACGACGAAGGTGGTCGAGATTCCGGAGTGGGACTCGCAGCGGACGACCTACCGCGAGGTTCTGGACCGCGCGCAAGAGGAGTTCGGCACGAAGCGAATCGCCGTCGACCTTCCCGAGGATTTTTATACCGTTGGCACGTGCTCGAAATGCAAGGAGCCGTGGGACCTGTTCCGGCTCAAGTCGACGTACATGACGCGCGGCAAGCACATGCGGTGCCCGGTCTGCGGCGAGGGCGAGTTCGCGATCGACGGAGCGGGCATGTACGCCGAGATCGATTACGACTGGGAGTACCTGGATCGCCCGATGGCGAAGGCGGGCGCGCGCCCACTCGACGTTCTGAAGGTGGTCAAGTACGACGAATCCGGTGCGCCCGACGCGACGCGCTACTGGGAGGTCAGCGGCGACGCGAAGCGTCTCGGGTTGCCCGAGAGTGCGCGGGCGACGTCCGTGGGAGTCGTTCCCTCGATCGGTGCGGAGAGTTGACGGTGCGCCTCGCGGGACTGCTGCTGACCCAAGCGCTGGTCATGCTGGTCGCCGGGACCGTGCTCACACTGGTGTATCCGTCCTTGCCGGCGACGGCGGGCGGGCCGGCGACCCTCGGCGTGGTCGCGTTCGGCCTCGTCGGCATTGTGGTCGGGTCGTTCGCGATCAAATCGTCCGTGAAGCGTGTCGCGGGCCTCTTGGGCTTGGTTGTCATCGGAGTGCTCAATGCCGCCTACCTGGCGTGGCTGTACCGACAGGTCATCGGTTCGCGCGGGGACGAGGACTTCGTGTCCGTCGTTTACTTGCCCTACTTGTGGGCGGCGGTGACATTGCTGGGCGCGATACCGCTCGCGTCGGCGCGGGTCAAAGAGCGCCGTCGACTGAAGTCGGAATTCCGGCCCACCGAGGCCGGGGCGCTCGCGTTCATCGAGGCCAACGGGCTGTTCGCGACCGAGGCCGAGTTGCGCAAGTTGGCGGCCCGCCCCAAGGGTCTCAAGTGCGGGATCTGCCGGAATCCGTACTCCGGCGACGAGCATCTTGGCAGCGGCTGGAAGGAACGTTGGGTCCGTTGTCCGCGGTCGCCCGAGCACGTGTTCCACGCCCGAGACTTCGAATATGCCGAATGGCGTTGTCCGATCGATAAGAGCCTACTTTACGAACCGAAGGGTCCGTGACGTGTTCGCGCTCCCCAAAGAAAGGCGAAATCAATGAGTAAGAACCGCTCTCATGTCGTCGTTGGAAGCATTGTTCTTGCGATCACCGGCATACTTGCCTTCATGGGTGGCGTATTGCCGGTGAGTGCACAAACGCCCAAGCCGAAGTGGACCGCGACCGATTGGAAGGAGATCGACGACCCGTACAAGGGGGGACAGCGGGCGCTCGCGATTCAGCGGCTGGAGGAGAAGTTGGCGACGAAGGGTAATCGCTATTCGGACGAGATCCTCGACGGAATCCTGCCGATGTTGAAGGACTACTTCGTGGAGTTCGAGGACGCGAAGCGGTTCCAAGCGATCATCGAGAGGACGCTTCGACAGGACAAGCAAGGCAAGGTCGTCGACTATTTCCAGGGTACCAGCCTCTACGCGACGGCGAACAAGGCGCGGGAAGAGTGGTCGAAGCCGCGCGAAGCGGAGGCAAAGTTGACGAAGTCCACGCTCGCGGTTGGCGACACCACGACCTATGAGATCACGGTGCTCAACAAGAGCGGAGACAGGCTCAGCACCGAGGGAATGCAAGTGCGCGCGACGCCGGCCGCGAAGGCCAGCGTCAACAAGTCGACACGGCAGATCACGGCGCTCGCGCCGGGACGCGTGAACGTGACGGTTGTCACCGCGGAGGGCCGGCAGGTGGGCGGGATGAAGGTGATCGAGGTAGTCGAGGCCCCGCCGGTGCGCGTCGAGATCGTTCCACAGGCGAGCGAGCTCATCGTGGGCGAATCCACCACTTTCATCGTGAATCTGTTCGACAAGGAGAACAAGCCCATGACGGGAGGGCCGGCCGTCAACGTCGACCTTTTCCCGACCGGCTTGGCGACGCTGGACAAGGCGAAGCAGGAGATCAGCGCAGTGAACGCGGGTACGGTCACGTTGCGGGCGTTGGACAAGGACGACAACGTGCTCGGAGAGACGGCTATCCGGATCAAGAACGCCACCGTCACGATCGATCCCATCTTGCAGACCCTCAAGGTTGGAGAGTCGGCGTCGTTCGTGGTTAGAACCACGCGCTCGTTCGAGAGCCAGAACCTGCACCTGGTGATGGAACCGCCGGGCATCGCATCCTACACGGAGACGTCGTCGCAGCTCGAGAAGCAAGTCCAAGTCACGGCGACCAAAGTGGGCACGGCCCGGTTGCTGGTAAAAAACAGCAACGGCGCGACCGTGGCCGAAGCGGCCGTCGAGGTAACGACGGGACCCACGGCGGCGGCGGCGGCCGACTCCGGGCCCTCCGCCATACCCATGGTGGTGGGCGCCGGCGTGACGGCCGGGTTGTTCGTGATGGCCGCGGTCGAGGAGGAGAACAACTACCTGTACGCCGGCATCGCGACGGCGGCCATAACCGGGTACTTCGCGTACAAGTACTTCACGGGCAAGAAGAAGCAGCAGGCGTTGAACGCGCAGCAAGACGGACTTCGCCTATCCGCCGGTGTGTCCCACGTGGCGATTACATACAACTTCTAGGGGCGCTCCAATGTAGTAAACGTGGATACCTTGCGAGAGCCGGTCCACAATTGGAGGTAGCGCCATGCGGTACCAATGCACCCTATTCCTCGCGCTCGCGTTGGCGGTGGCCGCGTGCGAAGACGACGACCCCGCCGCACCCATCGCCAATAGCGCGTCGCAAGCGTATGAGATCAAGTTCGAGCAAGGAGCAGCAAACGGGTGGTTTGGAGGGGACAGCCGCCCAACGTTTAGCTCTCGAACCGTGGGCAACGGTTGCAGTGTGTTGATCGGAGCAAGTATCGTGTTGGAGAGCTTCTCTTTCCATTTCGAAAGGGCCTTCTATGTTGCGCCCAACACCGGCGATACGGGTCATGCTGTAACGTTGATGCTCAACGTTCGCGACGCGACCGGCGTCATTCTCAAGACCGTCCAGCTCGACCTGCCGAGCAGCTACAGTGGGGGATGGGCGACGTGGACGGGTATCGACATGAACGTCGATGCGGGCACCACACTCATCTTCACTACCTATCTCGTCGGAGCCTACGATAGCAATCAAGTTACCTCCGGTGCGAATGGCGACGTCGCTGCCGGTTATGCGGGGGGCGTTCGATACACCAAGGAGAGCACCAGCGACGCCGCGATGGAAGACTGGGCGGATTGGAACGAACACCCCTGGGATACTTGGTTCTGGCTGCAGGGGACGACTCGTTAGGAGCAGGTTAGAAGAGCTGTCGAAAGAGGTTGCGCAGAAAGTGGCGAGCGGTTTGGGCGCCGTCGTCGGCG
>DASPGK010000023.1:0-14107 GCA_035620655.1 Candidatus Krumholzibacteriia bacterium | reverse complement strand
CTTCTTCCTTGGCCGCGGCGTAGCCGAAGGATAGCGTGGACTCGAGTCCCGAGAAAATCACCAACCGAAAGTCGACCTGTCCCCCGACGTTGCCGACCTCGCGGCGAAACGCGTCATCGTCCAGGTTGGTCGCAATACCGCTCGCGAACACCGCGGTGCGCGCATACGTGCAATAGAGTTGCTGGAAGCCGATGCGGCGGAAGCGCACGGGTGGGAGCGTCCACTCGACCGTCGCCCTGGCGAAGTTGGTGCCCGCGATCTCGTCGATCTCGACCCCCGGGAAGCGATCGTAGTCGCGGTAGCGCTTCACTTCTTGGTGGTCGACGTAGTTATTGCCGAAGCCGCCGAAGTAGAAGCTCGCGAAGGAGTCATCGCGGTCGCCGCGCGAATACCCGCCCGCGCCCCGCAGCCAGATCGACGAGTGGTCGATCGGTGTCAGGAATCCGAAGTCGAGCTCCGCGATCCCCTTGGTATAGAAGTCCTGGTTGACGAGGATCCCCTCCACTCCCAGCGACCAGCGGACTCCCTTCTCGGAGTCGGCCGCCCCAATCGAGCTCTGCGTGCGCTTGTAGTCGAGGCTCGCGCTGGCCGACGCGTAGCTGTCGAAGGTCGCGAGCACGTTCTGGTTGTAGGGCAAGCGCTCGAGCCCGCCGTAGTACGCGACGTCGAGGGTGTACTCGAGGAAGCGCGGCTTGTCGGCGATCAAGAAATCGGAGCGGATCAGCCCCACCCCGTAGCCCTTGCGGCTGGTTTTGGTGGGGCCGAAGAAATCGTAGAAGTCGGCCTTGTTGTACGCCGCCTTGAGCGTCCACGGAAAATGCCGGTAGGTGAAGCCCGCGTGCACGAGCTCGTCGTCCGGGAGGCTGGAGGTCGGCGTCACGCCCACTTTCAGCTCGCCGCCGTGCATGCCGAGCGGGTCCATGAAGTTCCAGCGCAAACCGATCGAGGTGTACGCCTTGTACGCCTCCACGATCGGGTAGAGCGAGGCCGTGGTCATGCTGCGGAACTTGTGGTACGCGCCCTGGTACGTCGTCACCGAATCCAGATTCACCTCGCGCGGCGAGCCCAGCTTCCAATCCTTGACGACGGGCCACTCGTCCACGACCGCCTGCCCGAGGTAGCGGATCGCGTTGACGTCCTGGAGCGTGGTATCGGCGATCACCGCCGGCCGGAAGCCGTCGCTCGTGTAGGAGAACACCACCAGCGAGTCGCCCATCGGAATGGGGCGGAAGTAGCCGATCTCGGCGTTGGTGACGCACTCCATCTTCTGTTCCGCGAAACTCCAACGAAATACGTTCGACACGCCCGTCTGGTACGACGTCCCGTAGAGGTGTGCGCCGTCTTCGGAGAAGACGAAATTGGCGGGCGCGGTGTTGGCGAACTCGTGCAGCACGCTGTAGCCGGCCTGGCCCTTCATGAGATCAGGCACGTCGAAGCGCACCAGCTTGACCGCGCCGTTGATCTCGAGCATCGACGCCGTCAGCACGGTCCCGTCCGGCGAGACGTCGAGGTCGAAAACGTCGGTGCCGTACTTGAACTCCATGACGGGCAGGATCTTATTCCAGTCGTCGTAGGGGGGCGAGATGCGCACGATGGTCGAGAAGCCGTTGTGGTGCTGAACCCCCCACAGCGTGGAATCGGCCCGGCAGTACGCGAGGTCGCCGATGCGGCAATTGGTAACCAGGCGGCGGCTCGCGCGCGTGCGCAGGTCGATCGCGTTGAGGTCGCGCCAGTGCTTGCCGTTGTTGGTGGTATAGAAGAGCGTTCGGCCCGCCTCGTCGAACGCGAGCGACGTGACGTAATAGAGCGCGGGCGTTTGCACGTCGTGGATCTTCTCGAGTCGGCCGGTGGCAAGGTCGACGGACGCCACGTGCGCGAACTCCGCCGGGTAATTGACAGCGACCAGGAGCTTGCCCGTCTGCTTGTCCACGTACCCGCGCGAAACCGACCCCAGCGCCTTCTCGCACGCCACGCGCTCCTGGGTCACCGGGTACTCGCGGATGCGCGCCAGGTTCTGCTTCTGGAACTCGTGCTCGAAGGCGATCCACTTCTTCCATTCGTCGTCGATCTTCTGGCCGAAGAGGTGCTTGAACTCGGAAGCGTAGTACGCCTTGGAGTCGTCGCGACGATTCACCCACTCGACCACTTTGTCGGGCCCGTACTGGAGCGCGATGTACGACATGAAGCGCGTGCCGTAGAGATAGCTGTTCTGTCCGATTTGGAAGTCGCTCGTGGTTCCTTCCGACTCCAGGCCCACCAAGTCGTAGAAGTAGGCCCCGCTCTCGACCATGGCGCGAAAGGCCATCTCGTCGTAGCCGCCCAGCGCGCGCCCAATCCCCCCCGCGAGCCAGGTTTCGATGAACACCGCGGAGCCTTCGTGGTACCAGCGGGGCGCGAAGCGGCGCGGCGAGCACAAGTACGAGTAGATCATCGACTCGGGGTTGTTCGCGTCCGCCATCACCTTGCCCTGGAACAGCCCGCGAAATACGCGGTCGGTGTGCGACGCCTTCTCGGAAGCCACCACGTGCCACAGCTCGTGGCTCATCACCCAGTTGAAACGCTCGTTGGTGGGGCACGTTTCGTAGACGTACTCGAAGGGCTCGATGCCGAGTGTCAGGTAGTTGTTGGGAATCGTCGACGTGCCGGCGTAGCCGTAGTCGTCGAAGTCCTGCAGGAGAATGGTCACGTGCTCGTAGGGCGTGTAACCCACGAAGTCGTAGTAGAACGCCATCGAGTTCTCGAAACAGCGCGTGAGGTGCGGAATGATGTAGGCGTGCTCGGGGTCGTAATAGACCACGCGCATGGTGGAGGTCTCGAGGCTCTGGAAGTCGAGTTGCGCGTGCGCGCCGCGCGGGACGAGCGCTAGGACGATCGCGAAGGCGAAAAGGGGCGCGGCGACGAAACCGCGGAGATTGCCGGGGGCTTGGATCTGCATGCGGACTGGGTTCGGTCAGGCCGTCGGGCGGGAGTGTACACCATAAAAACGCGGGACGCCACGGTCTGCCCGTGGCGTCCCATCGTTGTCGAAGGCGTCCTTGCGAGGACTGTGGACTAGTTCGTCGCGGAGGCCTTTTCCATCGTCGGCGTCGCCTTCTCGTTGGTGATGGTGCCGCGCTCGGCGACGATCGCACGCTCGAAGATCTGCGCGCGCTCGTTCTCGGGCGCACGCTCGAAGATCGCAGCCTTGGCCTGCACCGTGGCGCGGTCCAGGAGCTGGGCGCGGCCTTCCGGCGTCGCACGCGATAGCACCGACGCACGCTCCTCGAGAGGCATCTTGGCGAAGCTCTCGATGGTGATGTTGGTCTTCTCCAGCACGGTCGCCTTCTCGCCCACCGTCAGGTTGTCGTACATGGTGACCTTCTCGGACGGCGTGGCGCGCTCGAAGATCGCGGACTTCTCGGCCACCGCGGCGCGGTCCAGCATCGCAGCCTTGCCTTCGATCGACATGCGACCGACGACGGCGGCGCGCTCGGCGGGCGTGCAGCGCTCATACAGGCTCGCGCGCTCCGCGACGGTGGCGCGACCCAGCACCTGCGCGCGCTCGGCAACCGTGGCGCGGTCGAGAATCGTCGCGCGCTCGGTCACGTCGCAGCGGCTCAGCGCCACGGCCTTCTCGGAGGGAATCGCGCGCTCGAAGATCGCAGCCTTCTCGGCGGGGATCAACCGGTCGAGGGCGGTCGCGCGCTCGGAGACGCTCATCTTCTCGAACGCGGCCAAGTCGGCGACGTTCGCCTTACCCAAGTACTTCCTTCTCTCGTCCGGCGTCATGCGCGCTACCATGGCCGCGCGCTCTTCCGGAGTCGCACGATTGAAGAGGCTCGCCTTCTCGGTAACCGTGGCGCGCTCGACGATCATCGCGGCCATTTCGGGGGTCGCGCGATCGAAGAACTTCAAGCGCTCCTGCGGCGACAGGCGGCCCATGAAGCCCGCGAGCTCCTCCAACGTCGCGGTGTCGTTCAGCCACGTCGCGAACACGTCGTCGCTGGTCGGGCTCTGGCCCTGGATGTCGACGTCGCTGGGCGTGATCTGCTCGGACCGGTACTTGTCGACCGTTCCGATGGCACCGGCGACCTGGTCGCTGGTGGGGTTGTTCCTATTGGACGTGAAAAACGCGACCGCGGCAATGATGACGACGCTCGTCGTGATCAACAGGGTCGTAGACTTCCTTGACATGACGCTTCCTCCTTGAACGGTGGGACCTGGTATCTCGCCTGGTTCTGACGGTACTACAAACGTCGGTATCGGGAGTTGGTGCGAGGCGCGATTTCTTCGATCCGACGGGCTGCGCTGATTGAAAAGTTCACGGCTCGACCGGACGGACGGCTCCTTCGAACACCGTCTCTCCGGACTTAACCACACGTAAGACAACGGACTGGCTAGGTTCGGCACGATTGGGAACGTCGAATACCCATTCAGTGCCCCCCTGGCCGTCGACCTGCAAATGGACCTGCGTCACCGGGCCGCGGTCGACGACGGCGACAGAACCCCACACCCCGGCCTCCGGGACCGCGACGGGCATTGACCCCGTCGCGCCCGGGTTCGCGAGGGTGCCCGAGACCTGGCTGGGATCGACCGGCGTTCCCGGTCGGACCAGGGCCAGGACGAAGGCTCCCGCGGCCAGCCCCAACCCGAAGGTCGAGGCGTAGCGAAGCCCCGGCGGCGCGAACGCGTGTCGGAGCCAGGCCCAAAAGCCGTGCTCCTCGTGCGAGCGCGCGTGCCGGATCCCCGACGCGTCGACGGCCGACACCACGCGCGGGTAGAGTTCCGCGGGCGGGTCGACCATCGGGACCGAGTCGAGCCGGCTCACCAGCCGGCGCAAGTGGTCGTAGTGGGCGTGCGCCTCCGGCGACGACGTGAGGATTCGATCCAGGTCGGCGCGCTCCGGTTCGGTGGCGGCGCCGTCCAGGACGCGATTCATGAGCTCGATGTGTTTCGGGTCGATCATCGCGTGATCCCCTTTGCGGATAGGATGTCTTTGAGCTGCTGGCGCGCGGTGAAGAGGCGCGACTTGACCGTCTTCTCGGGGATCGAAAGCACGTCCGCCATCTCTTCGTACGAGAAGTCGTGGAAGTGCCGGAGTACGATCACCATTTGATAGTCCAAGGTCAGCCTCTCGATCGCGTCGATCATCTCGTCCCGGAGGACTTCGGCGCCGTGCGCCTGTTCCTGCGTCGCCGACAGGGCCGCGGTCACTCCGCTTTCGTATTCGTCCAAACGCTTGGTGCGCTTCTGGAAGTTGATCGATTCGTTGATGGCGATGCGGTAGATCCAACTGAAGAACTCGTGCGCCTCGTCGAACGAATCGAGCTTCTGGTACGCCTTGACGAACGTCGTCTGGGCCACGTCGGCCGCGTCGTCCCGGTCCTTCAGCATGCGAAGCGCGAGGTTGTAGATCGGCTTCTCGTACTTCCGGACCAGGACCTCGAATGCCTTCTGGTTCCCGGAGAGGCACGCCCGAACAAGCTCGGCATCGGCGTGATCTCTCATGGGAGACGTACACCCACCCCGAGCGAAAAGTTGGTGCGATCTTCGTTCATTCTATGAAGAAGACGTTGTCGAAACCGGCGATGCGGAAGATCTCTCTTATGTGCCGGTTCAAATTGACGAGCTTGAGCGAGTGCCCCGAACCTGCCAGGCGCTTCTGCGTCCCCAGCAACACCCCCATTCCCGCGCTGGAGATGTAATCGAGATCGGTGAAATCCACCGTGCACGATTGCGTGACGGAGTTGAGCTCGTCGCGCACACGCTCCACGTGGGCGGCGTCGAATCGCCCCGTGAGAAGAATCACGCCGTTGGTTCCCCTACGAATGTCGAACATTCACGCTCCTTCAGGGCGCGGGCCGAGGTGCTTGGTGACCGTAATGCGCGCGTCGCCGTTCTTGTGCTCGTACCGAAAGTCGTCCATCACGCTCTTGACGAGATGGAGCCCCACCCCACCCGGCCGTCGCTCGTCCAGCGTTCGGGTGACGTCGACGGGCGCGGCCGCACCGGGGTCGAAAGGGTTCGCACCCGCGTGCACGAGCTCGATCACTAGATCGTCGCCGCGCACATCCAGGCCGACGGAGACCATGTCGTCTCCCCCGCCATACTTGACCATGTTGGTGAATAGCTCCTCGACCGCGAGGTTCATCGCGAAGACGATCGCGTCGTCCAGCCGGTGCGTCCGGGCGAAGTCGCCCGCGAATTCGAACAGCGGCTCCAGGGAACTCAAGTCTCGCTTGAACGATCTCAGCATGGGGCCCGCCGTCGCCGACGACGCCTAGGGTAGCACATTTCGGCGAAGACCGCCGGAGGTGCTGCGCGCCGGTCGCGTACGTCAATAGCGCAAAGTCGAGGTGGGGTCGAACAAAGTGGGTTCTCGGACGGTATGACCCACGGCAGAGTGATCACTACTCACTGGTTTTACGCACAGGTCTTTGGTCGGCTAGTACATGCAATGTCCTCATTCTTTCGCCGCCTTTCTGGCTCGCGTAGCAACGCCTTAACGTCAACAACTACTTCCTGCCGCCCTCAAAGTGGACCTTGTACTTCACCACCTTCGGAAAGTCGCCACGCTCAGACGCGTACAATCTCCCCCGCTCGTCACGGCACTTCAGGCCAAGCGCGCCCGCTAATCGGGTTGTCCCTATCAGCACCCCCGCACCTTCATAGACGTCGAGTATTGTTTCGCTTTCTTCAGCACTGACTGGTCGTATCACCGCGTTTACAAACCGCCCGTCACCGAGCACGATGATTGACACGGACATTGGATAGGCGTGAAGTGTGACTCCGCCGCCCGGAAGATACTCGACTCGTGGCGGAGTCATGAAGTCGTTTGCCCTGTATATCGCTGATAGCAACACGCCCTCAGGAGAGAATAGTCGAATCTCATACGGTGTCATCTGCGTGTACAGTATGGTGCCATCGTTCCGAATGTCGATGGAGCCACCAGCGATCATCATTTCCTCGCGAGTATCCTCATCTGAATCAACTGCATATGAGTCACAGAATGATCCACCGCGCGTACCATCGGTCAACGGAAACCGGTGAACAATCTGCTGACTCATCAGGTCGAAACACGATACAAACACGACGTTGTCGGTGTTAACTCGGATCTTGCGAACAAAACCAGAAAGATTGGTACGCAACTCTTGAACGAATACCCCGTGACCGTCAAAAATGCTTATCCTTCCTCGACTCGCAACGTAGACGTTGGCCTTCGAGTCCAAAGCGACCGCACACGGGTCGTAGTACAACCCGGGACCCTCTCCTTGACCACCCACAACTCCCACGTGTTGCCCGGTGCTGTCGTACTTTTGGACGCGCTGATAGCCAAGGTCGGCGACGTAGACTTCTCCGTGCGGACCCACAACGATGTCGCTTATTCGACCAAACAACTCCCCGTCATCACCTTCGGGGGAACCGATCACGCCTTCTCTACTCAGGACTAGTTGGACCTGCGGCGAGCCCTTTCGGTAATCGTCGTTCCGCACTACTTGAGGCTCCTGACCGGCAATGACGTTGGTCCACGTGGACGCAAGTCCCGTCATGCAAACAGAGATTACGACAAAGCGGAAGAAGATTGGGCGCGAAGAAACTGACGCAACAGCGGCGAATTGTTGATGAAACCGCATCGCGTTTCTCCCAGTTCGAGTCCGAACAAAGCGCGACTAGCCGGCGGTGGTGTTATCGTAGCACCGCCACGGCACATGTCAATGCCTGACCGCTAACAGCAATTGCCTGGACTGCGTCGCGCTACTCGTCAACCGGCTCGGTGCGCATGCGCTTGGTTGCAGAACGCCGGCGCTTCTCCTCGACGCGTTGCTGCTTGGAGGCGCGTGTTGGCTTGGTCTTCCTCCTGCGCTTGGGAGGCGTGGCGGAGGCCCGGATCAACTCGACCAGGCGTTCGACGGCGTCGGCGCGGTTGCGCTCCTGGGTGCGAAAGCGGCGCGCGCTGAGAATCAGCACTCCGTCCTTGGTGAGTTTGCTCCCGAGCCTTGCCAGCAAGCGCGCGCGCACGTCGTCGGGGAGCGAGGGCGAGCGCGCGACGTCGAAGCGCAGCTGCACCGCGGTCGCAACTTTATTGACGTTCTGCCCGCCCGGCCCTGACGAGCGCACGAACGAGACCTCGAGCTCGGATTCGTCGAGGGAGATGGTGGGCGTGACGAGGATCATCGGTGGCACTTCCGCGCTTCGCCGCGTATGATAGTCGAACGCCATGCCGCAACCCAGCTATAAGACCGACTTCTGGAAGGGCCTCTCGTTCAAGGCGCGCGCGATGCTGTCCCTCGGCATCGGGTCCACCTTCGCGACCATCGGCATCTTCCAGGACTTCTGGGCCCCCGGCGCTCCGCCCTGGTACGTCGTCGCGCTCCACTGCGTCATCGCGGCCTCCATCTCGCTCTCGTGGGCGTACACGTTCATGTGGAGCAAGAAGTTCATTCCCGCGATCGTGGTCACCACACTCGCCAGCATCGTGCTGGGCATGTGGACTTCGTTCCGGTTCTCGAGCTCGGCCGTCACCGACATCGGTGCGTGGCAGACGCGCGCGTCGATCGAGGCGTTCGCGTGCATGATCCTGATCGCGCTCGGCTACATCTTCTTCGTGCGCTTCATCGACACCGAGGGTACCGAGCAGCTGCGGCTGCGCACCGAGGTCAACCTGGCGCGCGAGATCCACGAAGTGCTGGTGCCCCCCGTGCACGCGATCCACGGGCGCCTGGAGATCTTCGGGCGCTCGATCGCGAGCAGCGAAGTGGGCGGCGACCTCCTCGACGTGTTCGAGGGCGAGCACGGCGTGGTCGTCACGGTGGCCGACGTCTCCGGGCACGGAGTCGCCGCGGGCACCATGATGGCGATGATGAAGAGTGCGGCCCGCGTGAAACTCATGGACGGGGCCAAGCTCGACGCACTCGTCTACGACTTGAACCGCGTCATGTTCCAGCTCAAGGGCGACGGGATGTTCGCGACCATCTCGGCGCTGCGCTTCCACCGCGACGGCTCGGTGGAGGTGGCGGTCGCGGGGCACCTGCCGCTCTTGCGCGTGCGCGGCAACGACGGTGAGGTCGACGTGCTCCCCAACGAGCACGTGCCGCTCGGAATCCTCGAGGACGCCTCCTTCTGGTCGCGCGATCTGCGCGGCGAATCGGGAGACCTCTTCGTCCTGATCACCGACGGGCTCACCGAAGTCGAAAATGCGAAGGGCGAGGAGTTGGGGTGGGAGCGCATCCGCGACATCACCGCGTCGTTGCGCACGCGCCCGCTCCCCGACATCTACACGGCCGTGATGGACGCGGTGACGTCGCACGGACCGCAAGCGGACGACCAGACACTGGTGCTGATTCGAGTGGGCTAGACAACGCAACTGTAAGCAGACTTACGTGCGACGGGCGCGCCCGCGCCCCTGATTTCGCGGCCCTACCTCCTATCCCCGCGTCACTTGCGCGACATGAAGACAAATCTCATCTCCGTTTAAGTGGCTATGCTCCGGTTCGACGGCCCAGCTTTTCCATGTAGTCCGCCGTCGACCGCGGCGTCGTTCACGCGGTCTTCCCAACTTCAAGGAGGAGCGATGAGCCGATCCAACCATAAGAAGATCAACGCTGCGCTTGTAATCGCGACCGTTTGCATCTGCCTGTGGCCGGGCCCGGCACCCGCCAATGATATGGGTGTCCACATGGGTTACTACTTCGACAGCGAGGCCATCAGCTTGGGCTTCGGGCTGTTGACGTCGATGTCGAGTAGCCAGCCGCGGTGGTTCTTCAACCCGAACGCGGAAATGATCGTGGGCGATGGCCGCGACATGGCCGCGTTCAATTTCGATTTTCACTACGACTTCGCGACCGATTCCGACCTGACGTTCTGGGCCGGAGCGGGACCGGGGCTGTACTTGATCGAGCGCCCCTTCGACGACGACCTCGAAGTCGGGCTCAACGTGCTCGCGGGGTTCGGCGCGCAGACTGGTTCCGTGCGGCCCTTCGTGCAAGGCAAGGCCGTCGTGATGGACGACGCCGAGGCGTCGCTCGCAGTTGGACTCCGTTTCTAGCGGCTAGCGAAGGCGAGCGGGAGAAGGAGCGCGGGGGGGCCGAGTCGTCGCTTCCCGTCTGCACCACCTGTCAAATGGCGGCGACGGGGCCCCTCCGCTCGATCGAGATCGCTTACTTGAGCAGCACCATCTTCCTGGTCTGGACGACGCCGCCCGCTTCCATGCGATAGAAGTAGACGCCACTCGCCAGGACGTTTCCGCGCTCGTCGCGCCCGTCGAACGTCACCGCGTGCTCGCCCACCGAACGAGTCTCGTTCAAGAGCGTGCGCACGCGACGGCCGCTCGCGTCGAACACGACCAATTGCACCGGCCCCGCCGCGCCCAGGTTGAAGCGAATGGTCGTGGACGGGTTGAACGGATTGGGGTGGTTGGCGAACAACTCGGTCGTCACCGGCACGCGGTCGGTGGGAGTGGTCTGATCGACCATGAGCTCGACGTCGATGCACGTCGTAGTGCCGTAGGTCAGCGAGACCTCGAGCGTGTCGGGCTCGTACCCGGCCGCCGTGAACACGATGGTCGCGCCCTCGCTCGGACCCGACGTCGCGCTCGCCTGGTAGCGGAAGGTGTAGCGCCCGTCGTCGGGTACGTCTTGGACGAATGAACGCTCGATCGAGCGCGCGGTGAACGCCGGGATCAGATCGCCGGTCCAGCGCTCGCGCACGTTTCCGCAGATCACCGCGACGTCGTAGTTCGACGTGATGCTCGTGTTGCACGTCAGGCGGCCGTCGCAAGAGCGCTCGAAGTACTCTTCCCAGGCGCGCCGAAAGCCCGCGATCTTGTCCAGCTCGGCCTGCGAAGGCGACGATCCGGCCTGGAGCAAGAAGATGAAGCCCTGGCGCAGGTCCTTGTTCTCATTGGGCTCGGTGGGCGTGCGCGCGCCGTTGGCCGCGATGATGTGCTCGACGGTGACCGGTGTCAGCGTCCCCGACGCGGTCGCGCCCAACAGGGGAGTTCCCACGGACCGATTGCCCGGCAGATTATTGGACGCCGACGAAATATAGAAGAAGTCCTTCACCTCGTCGGGCGTGCGCAGGCCGAACGTGTACTCGTCGAGCTGGGAGAAGAAATCGATCTGCGTCGGGCACTGATAGTTGCTGCCGCCCGTGCTGATCCAGTTGCCCCCTTCGAGCGAGCTGTGGTCGACGTCGACGTAGTAGCTCCAGTGCGCGTCGCTTCGCCCCAGAATCAGATTGCTGGGGCCGGAACCCGAGTCGAAGTAGGTGAACGCACCCCAGCGGTGCCCGGCCTCCTGCCCCATGATGGTGAGAAAATTGTTCCCCTTGGAGAAGAACCGGAAGTACGGGTCGAAGTTCCACACCGAGAGCCGGTTCATGTTGCAGCGGCTCTCGAGCACGCCGCTGCTGCCGTACTGGCCGCTCGAGTCGAAGATGCCCAGCCCGATGCCGGTCACGTCGTTCTTGATGTTGAGCTCGTTCGCGAAGCCCGACATGGTCTGCGTGAAGTTGGTGAAGAACACGAGCTGGAAGAACTCGTCGGGGAACTGCGAGTAGAAACGCTGCATCAGCGCGACTTCGTTGACCAACGGACTGGCGTAGCTGAAGTACTCCTCGTACACGGCCGCCCCGGCGCCGCTGGCATGCGGCAGCCCCGCGGAGAACGAGATGGTCTCGAGCGCCGGGGCGCCCCCGGGGTGGAAACCGAGCACGATCGGGCTCGCGGCCACCGTCGACGCGATGCCGTTGTAGGTCGACGTGAACGTACCGCTCGCGTACAGGACGATCTGAATGGTGTTGAAGTTGCTGGTGCCGTACTCCGGGACCGTGTTCCACGTGACCGTGTACTTGGTCGGCTCGCTCTTGGTATTCACGGTGCCGCCGGCGGCGGGGTTCAAATCCAGGTAGTAGCCGGCGATCTTCGGAGTCGTGCTGTAGAAATCCGCCGGGTCGAAGAAGCCGGACGGATTCGGGTGTGCGCCGAACGACAGGATGCCGTTCGCTCCCACGTACATCTGCGTCCAGCTGCCGCCTCCGTATGGGAAGCTGAATGGCAGCGCTACCAGAATCGCGCCGTCGTCTCCGGGCGCGATCGCGGGCCCCAACGCGGCGTCGAAGCTGAAGGCGGGCTCGGTGACGTTGTAGACGCCGCCGCCCGCGGGCGCGAACTGGAACGTACTCAGGTTGGTGTCGAACGCATTGGTGCCGCTGAAGGTCAGAGTCCCGTCGTCCTCGACGATCCATACGTCGTCGTAAACGTAATCGAGTCCGCCTTGGACGATCCGCCGGCCGGTCTTGACCTCGCTTTGGACGCGATCGTTGACGGCCTTGCGCCAGGCGTGCTCGACCTCGTTGCCCTTGTACGTCCCGCAGTCGAAGTCGGTCTCGCCGAGCAGCGTGACCCCTTTGGCCTCGCCCGACGACATCGGCGGGCGGCCGTGGCGCAGGGCCGCGTCAGCAGTGGTCGCTCCCAAAAAAGCGAACACCAAACCCACGAATAGCGCGCTATTGACGACGGTGGTCTCTCGATGCATGGCGGTCATGCCTCCGCGGAAGGGATCGATTGGGGCTCGAATCGGTTACGGGTCAAGGATGGGGCGTCTCTATTCTCGCACGGCGTCCGGCGTGCGCGCAACCTTTAAGGCGTCGCGCTTACCCGCGAACAAGTCCACGCGTACCAGGCGGCCGTCGAGGCCGCCGCTCGCGAGCGGCCTCTTCCACGTCGGCCGCAGCCCGAACGATTTCAAGAGCTCGCGGTCGCCGAAATAAACGAAGGCGCTCGACCCCGCGCAGCGGTGTTTCAAGAAATCTCCGAAGCGCTTCACGAACTCCGGCATGGCGTCGCGCTTACCGATGCGCAGGCCGTAGGGCGGGTTGGTGACGATGGCGGCCCCCTCGACGCGCTCGACGTCCTCGAAGCGGCGCTTCTCGACCGCGACCACACGGCCTCCCGGCAGCCGCGCGAGATTGGCGCGCGCCGCGCGCACCGCCTCCGGCGACGCGTCGCTGCCACGGATCAGATCCTTCGGCAACGTGCGGATGGCGCCGTCGGCCTCGCGCTTGATCTCACGCCATCCCTCGCGGTCGAAGTCCGGCAAGCGCTCGAAACCGAAGCGCGCGCGCAGGTACCCCGCCGGCACGCGGCAGTAGCGCATCAGCGCCTCGCACAAGATGGTGCCCGACCCGCACATGGGGTCGACCAGCGGCGTCGATCCGTCCCACTCGCTCATCGCGAGCATGGCGGCCGCAACCGTCTCCTGCATGGGCGCTTCGATGGACTCGACGCGATAACCGCGACGGTGCATCGAGCCCCCGGAGGCATCGATGCTCAGCGTGGCCTTGTTGGCGTGGAGGTAGAGGTTGATCCAGAGGTCGGGCTCGATGGTTTCCACGCTGGGGCGCGCGCCCGTCTTGTCGCGGAACTGGTCGACGATCGCGTCCTTGATGGTCAGCGCCGCATACTGCGAATGGCGGATGGCGCTGTTCGACACCGTCGCGAAAACCGCGAAGGTCTGCTTCGGCGTCAAGAAGTCGGACCAGGCGATCGATTGCGTGCGCTTGTAGAGATACTCGGGCGAGTGGCACTGGAAGCGGATCAGCGGCGCCAGCACGCGCGTGATGGTTAGCGCACGGTACACGATCCCATAAAGCGCCCGGCGCTCGGCGCCGAAGTACAGGCCGCGATATCCGGCCTTCACCTCTTGGGCACCGAGCGCCGTTAGCTCCTGCGCGGCGACGTCCTCGCCGCCGTCGGGCACTTGCGCGAAGTAGCGCGCTTCGGTTTGATAGAGATACAACTTACTTGATCAGCGTCATCTTGCGCACGTCCGAGAAACCGGGCGCGGTCAGACGATAGAAATACACGCCCGAGCCGGCCGGGTCACCCTGGTCGTTGCGCCCGTTCCACTCGACGACATGCGCGCCCGCGCCCTTGGTCTCGTCGACCAGCGTGCGCACGATCGCGCCGCTCACGTCGTACACGCGCAGCGTCACGTGCGAACGCGTCGCCACGTCGAAGCGAATCGTGGTGGCCGGGTTGAACGGGTTCGGGTAATTGGGCCGCAGCGCGAACTGCTTCGGCGTCTCGTCGCCGATCGCGGTGGCGCCGCCGGTGACTTCGAAGCCGTCC
>DASPGK010000022.1:0-12782 GCA_035620655.1 Candidatus Krumholzibacteriia bacterium | reverse complement strand
GACGCGAACGAATCGGCCAGCACGGAGAACACGCGCGAGGTTGCGTACAACGGGATCAGGTCGGCGAACAATTCGTCGCGCCCCGGCTCGATCAGGTAGTTGTCGTCGGAGGTGGCGCCCGCGACGGCCGGGATGGCCAAGAACTGCTGCGTGGTCACGCGATACAGCGAAGCGCGCAGCGACTTCGCATAGATGAAATAGAGCGCGTCGACTTCGTCGTTGACGTAAAGCTCGAGCAGCTTGCCAGTGACTTCCTTGATCTCGGGCAGGAGCAAGCGATCGCTCAAGCCCGTCCTCGTGTACAAGATGGGGGTCGAACGGCGGCGGAAGAACCCGTACCCCTTGCGGCCGATGGTGATGAGCTTGACGTCCTGGTGGGCGTGCTCGCGCAGGAACGTCTGCGCGGCGCGGATCAAGTTGGTATTGAAGGCGCCGCTCAAGCCGCGGTCGGCGGTGAACAGCACCAGGCCGGGCTTCTTCACTTCGTGCGTCGAAAAAAACCGCCCGAGCGTCGTCTTGACCGGCGCAACCCCGTCCGCGTACGCGAACTCGATGGCCACGTCGGCCGATTCCTCGATGCCGCCGCCGGCCAGACCGCCCAGCACGCGATCCAGCTCGTCCGCGAAGGGACGCACCGCGTGCGCGCGCTGCTGGGCGCGGTTGAGCTTGGCCGCCGCCACGAGCTGCATCGCGCGCGTAATCTTGCGGATGTTCTCGACCGCGCGAATGCGGTTCTTGAGGTCGCGAATGGTCGCCATGGGTCGTGTCCGTTAGGCCTTCTTGGCCGGGAGTGACTTCACGAAGGCCGCCTTGAACTCTCCGGCCGCCTTGCGCGCTTCGTCCTCGACTTGCTTGTCGAACGCCTTCTTCTCCCGCAGCTGGCGAACGACGTCCGGGTACTTGCTGTCCATGAAGGCGAAGAACTCCGGCTCGAAGCGCTTCAGGCTCTCGGTCGGGAGGTCGTCGAGCAGGCCCTCGTTGGCCGCGAAGATGAGCAGTACCTGCTTCTCGGTCGCGAGCGGCACGTTTTCGTCCTGCTTCAAGATCTCGACCATCTTCTCGCCGCGCGTGAGCTGCGCGAGCGTCGACTTGTCGAGGTCGGAGCCGAAACGCGCGAACGCGGCCAGCTCGCGGTACTGCGCGAGGGCCAGGCGCAAGCGGCCCGCGACCTGCTTCATCATCTTGGTCTGCGCGTTCGAGCCCACACGGGACACCGAGATGCCGACATTGATGGCCGGGCGAACGCCCGAGTAGAACAGGTCGCCTTCCAGGAAGATCTGCCCGTCGGTGATCGAGATCACGTTGGTCGGGATGTACGCGGTGACGTCGCCCAGCTGGGTCTCGATGATCGGCAGCGCCGTCAGCGAGCCGCCCCCCAGGTTATCGTTGAGCTTGGCCGCGCGCTCGAGCAAGCGCGAGTGCAGATAGAACACGTCGCCCGGGTACGCCTCGCGGCCCGGCGGACGGCGGAGCAGGAGCGACATTTGGCGGTAGGCCTGAGCGTGCTTGGAAAGATCGTCGTAGAAGCACACCGCGTGGCCACCGCGGTCGCGGAAGAACTCGCCCATGGCACAACCGGCGTACGGCGCCAGCATCTGCAACGCGGCCGACTCGCTCGCGGTGGCGCTGACGATGGTGGTGTATTCCATGGCACCGTGCTGCTCCAGCTTGGAGACGATTTGCGCGACGGTCGATTCCTTCTGGCCGACCGCGACGTAGATGCACTTCACGCCGGTGCCCTTCTGATTGATGATGGTGTCGATGCAAATGGCGGTCTTGCCGGTCTGGCGGTCGCCGATGATCAGCTCGCGCTGGCCGCGGCCGATGGGAATCATCGAGTCGACGGCCTTGAGCCCGGTTTGCAGCGGCTCTTTCACCGGCTGCCGCTGCACGACGTTCGGGACCAGCGGCTCCATCGGGTTGTAGGTGTCGGTGACGATGGGACCCTTGCCGTCGATGGGCTGCCCCAGCGAGTTGACCACTCGGCCCAGCAGCGCTTCGCCCACCGGGACCTGGGCCACGCGACCCGTGCGCTTGACGGCGTCGCCTTCCTTGATGCCGGTGTCGGAGCCGAACAGCACCGCACCCACGTTGTCGGCTTCCAAGTTCATGACCATGCCGACGCCGCCGTTGGGGAACTCGAGCAGCTCGCCCGACATGGCGTCTTCGAGACCCCAAATGCGCGCAATACCGTCGCCCACCTGCAGAATGGTACCGACCGACTCCATCTCGAGCTCGAGACTCGTCTTCTGGAGTTGAGCTTGGATGATGGAACTGACTTCTTCGGGTCGAAACGCCATTGCTTCTCTCCTAAGCTAAGATTGATCGACCACGTGCACTCGGGTGGCGAGCAGCGCCGTGCCCAAGTCGCCGAGTCGGTTTCGAATGCTGCCGTCGAACACCTGGTTCTCGATGAACATGATCATCCCGCCGACGATGCCCGGCTCGATGCGCTTCTCGAGCTTGACCTTCTTGCCGGTGCGCCGCTCGACGACGTCCTTGGCCTTGCGCTCCAGCTCCGTGTCGAGGGGTATCGCGGTCACGACGCGCACTTCGACCACGCCCTTGTACTCTTCGTAGAGCGACACGAACGCGCGCGCGATGTCGTCGTAGGCCGCGGTGCGCTTCTTGTCGATCAGGAGCAGCACGAACTTGACGAAGAGCCCGGAGGCGCGCTCGCCCAGCGCCTTCACGATCAGTCCCTGCTTCTCGTCGCCGGTCACGCGCCCCGAGAGCAGGAAGCGGCGGAAGCCTTCTTCGCTCGCGAGCAACTTGCCGAAGCTGGTCACGTCGCCGTGCACCTGGTCGAGGACGTCCTCGGCCTGGGCCGCGTTGAACAGCGCGATCGCGTATCGTTTTCCGACACCGGCGGTGGCCATGGTTCTCCTACCGGCTCGCCGGCCGGGTGGTGACTTCGTCCAGGAACTCGTTGATCAGGCGGCGGTGCTGGGCGTCGTCCAGGCGCAGGCGAATGAGCTTGTCCGTAGCCGCGATCACCGCGTTGACCATTTGGTCGCGGAACGCGGCGTTGGCCTTGTCCATCTCCATCGCGATGTCCTGGTTGGCCTTGACGCGCAAGTCCACGGTCTCGCGACGCGCCTCTTCGCGGATCTGGCTCGCGATCTCGTTGGCCTCGTGCGCGGCGTCCTGGATGCGCGTGCGGCGCGTATTCTCGATGCCCGCTAGCTCTTCTTCGAAGCGCCGGCGCAGCGCGTCCGCGTCCACTTTCGCTTTCTCGATGTTCGCGAACTCGTTCGCGATGGTCTCGCGGCGCTTCTCGGTGAACGCGAGGAGCTTGCCCCACGCGTACTTCCGCAAGAGCCACAGGACGACGAGAAAGCCCACCACCTGGGTGAGTAATGCTTTCCACTGAAGTTCCATCTTACTCTCCTAGATCAGACCGAACGCTGCGCGGCGGGTCCTGTCACCGATCACCCCGCCGCCTGGCGCGGCGGGGGCCCCATCGGCGACACCCGCCGCGGGACGCACACCGTCGCGTATTGGCATCACGTTACTGGATCTTGCCCATCAACAAGAACACGGTCACGAACGCGTAGATGGTCAGAGCTTCGATCAGGCCGGCGCCGATGATCATCGCGGTCTGAATCTTGCCCGACGCCTCCGGCTGGCGACCGATGGCTTCCATGGCCTTGCCGATCGCACCCTGGAATCCGATGCCCGAGCCGATGGCCGCCAGGCCGAGCCCGATGGGAAGCGCCAAACTCAATGCGGACGAAGTATCCATTGTTCTTTCCTCCTCGTTGGTTTTCGAAACGACGCTACGAAACGACTTAGTGGTGCTCCTCGGCGTGTTCGTCGTGGGGCAGCCACAGCAAAATGTAGATCGTGCTCAACAGTGTGAACACGAGCGCCTGGATAAAGCTGGTCATGAACGCGAGCAAGATGAACGGTACCTGGAACGGAATCCCGACCGGTGAATCGACGAACGCGAGCGTGGTGACGCCCAGGCTGCAAAACGCGAACAGCAGCACGTCCTCACCGGTGACGTTACCGAAGAGTCGCAGCGACAGCGACACCGGGCGCGCGATCTCGCCGATCACGTGGATGGGCAGCATGAGCGGGACGAACGCCCATTCCACCGGCGACCTGGGATTGCCGGCCAAGTGCTTCATGTAACCGACCGGCCCGTTGCGGGTGAGCCCGATGAAGTGCACGTAGACGAAGACGCACAGCGCCAGCGCGACGGTTGTGTTCGGGCTCGCGGTGGGCGACTTGCCCAGCGGAAACACGCCGGCCAGGTTCATGGACAGAATGTAGATGAACAGCGTGCCGAGGAACGGGACGTAGCGGCGCCCTTCGGGACCCAAGACCCCGACGATGAAGTTGGAGAGTCCTTCGACCACCATCTCGACGATGTTCTGCAGGCGTCCCGGCACCATCTGCGGGTTGCGCGCCGCCAGGCGCGCGATCACGATGATCAAGGTAGCGATGGCGAGGGCCCAGATCATGCCTTCCCATTGGTGCAGGAACTCCTTCGCCGGAGAATCCTGCATGAACTTGGTAATGAGCGTGATCCAGTTGGGGAGCTCGTGGACCGCATGCTCTTCGGCGTGGGCCGCGGCGGCGTGCGACGCATCGTGTGAGACGACGGCGTGTGCGCTGTCGGCGTGGCCTTCCGCGGCCAATCGCATCGCGGCCAGTCCGTCGAACATGCGTGTCAGGCTAGGAGAGAACACGTGTGTTTCCTTGTCTCGGTGCGTCCGCCGTCTCGTCGAGGCGAAGATAACTGCGGCCAGCCGCCTTGAGCACCGCGACCAACAGCGGCCACGCGAATCCGGCCAAGAGCCACATCACCGGCAGCCCCGCGGCGAGCAATCCGAAACCGATCGCGTACAGCACCGGGAACTTGATGGCGAGGGCCTTCACGATCGCGCCGCGGTCGCGCGGCTCCAGCGTCAAGACCTTGCGCATCACCGACGCGATCGCCGCCAGATTGACGATCGACCACGCGCCGCCCGCGATCCACGCGCCCGCGGCCAACCACCCGAATTTCGTGGCCAGCGGTATCGCGAGCACGCATCCGAAGGCGATCGACGACGTGCGAACGCGGCGCAGAAAGTCGCCGTCGATCGCAGACCACACCGCACCGCTAGGGCGCACTTCGATCACGCTTGTCTCCGTCGTCGTCCCGGGCGTTCGCCCGCTTCAGGACGATCGCGACCTCGCGAACGCCCGCGGCGAAACCCAGGATCAGGAAAACGATGGTGAATGCGGGTTGAGTGTCGAGCTTTCGGTCGATGAACCGGCCGATTAGGAGTCCGGCGATCGGGGGAACCACCATCAGGAAGGGGATCGTGCTCAGCATCCCCGCCTGGCGGGCCCACGAATACCGGTCCTTGTCCGATTTCACGAGCGCACTTCGTCGCGCCGGTCGCGTCGAGGGGCCCATTCCCTCAAGAAGGCTCGACTGTACCGTGCGTCGTTCCCTCGAGCAACCGCCAACAGACTATGTGAAACGTTTATCAAAATCAACCGGAAACTCAATCCGGTACTTTTCCAGGTGTCTAACGTGTTATTTGACAATGGACTAGTCGCTCCCGGCGGCTTCGGAGGCGGGTGCTGCCAGCTTCTTCTTGGCGGCCTCCAGTTCGCGCTCCACCGACTCCAAGCGGCGTTTTAGCTCTTCGATGTCGGCCGCGTTGTTGCGCGCGGTCGTTTTGGCCGACTCGGCGCCGATGCGATCGGCCGCCTTGGCCGCGCGCTCGCGCACCGCGGCCAGGCGGTCGTTGGCGGCCACGCGCCGCAGCGGCTCCACCGACGAGGGTTCCCCGATGGCCGCGAGCGCGTCGATGGCCGCTTCACGCGTGCGCAGGTGCCAGTCGTCCAGCGCGGGATACAAAGACTCCGCGGCGCGGCGCCGGTCGGACTCCTTGTCGAGCTGCTTTGCGAGTCGTCCGTACGCGGCGATGGCGGTGTGCCGGTACCAGCGCGGGTTGCCGCTTGCGCAGTACGGCCTGATGCGATCGAGGGCCGCGGTGTCGTTCAAATCGGCGAGCCCGTTGAGCGCCGCGTTGCGGACGATGTCCTGGTCCGACGTTTGCTTGAGCGCATCGGCGCAGACGCGGGCCGCACGCTCGCCGCGCACTTTCACCAGGGCGGTCAGTGCTGCGGCGCGCACGCCGTATGCGCGATCGTTTCCGACCAGCTTCTCGAGCTGAGCCGCCGCCTTGGCGTTCCGATAGTAGCCGCCCAGCGCTTCGGCGCACGCCAGCCGCACGCGCGCGTCCTCGACCGCGGTCCCTTCGACGAGAGCGGAGAGGGCCGCGTCAGTGCCGATCTTGCCCAGCGAAAGCGCCGATTCGCGCCGGAGTCCCCAGAACGCGTCGCCCAGCACCACGGCACGCAGCGCCGGTACCACGCGCGCGTCCGAGCCTTTGGCCCCCAGCGCTTCGGCCGCGACGACGCGGGTCATGAAATCGCCGTTCTCGAGCTCGTGGACGAGCTCGCCCGCGAGCTTGGGAAAGTCGACCGTCTTCAATATCCAATCGCCCTTGTCGAAGACGACGGACCTGGGTTCCTCGGGGACGGGAAAGTAATAGCTCGCGGAGGCTTCCTCGATCATGACGCGGTGGAGGGCGCTCCCGCCGCTCCACCCGATCTCGACGTCCACGGGCACGCGAAACACGGGCACCACGCCGACCGTCTTTTGGGTTTGTTCGACCTTGAGTGTCAGCACGCGCGTGTCCCGGTCCCAGCTCTTCGTCACCTTGAACTTGGGATGTCCGGCCAAGAAGGCCCATTGCTCGAAGAACCAGTCCAGATTCTCGCCCGTCACCTCGCGCACCGCCCGCATCAGGTCCTGGGTCTCGACCACGTCGTGCTTGTTTTCCTCCCCGTAGTGCCGAATCGTCTCTCGGTAGAGATCGTCACCCAGATAGGCGCGCAGCATGTGCAAGAGGCTAGCGCCCTTGACGTACACGAGCGCGTTGTTGCGCGCATCGGTGCGGTTGAAGAAGTCGACCACCATGGGGCGCGGCTCGGCGTCGTCGGCTTTGATTACGTCGTTATGCGCCTGGCGCATCTGGTAGCGAAAGGCGTCGTCGCCGTCGCGGTGCTCCTTGTATAGGTAGGCGTAATAGGTCGCGAAGCCCTCGTTGAGCCACATGTGGCTCCATTCGCGGCACGTCACCATGTCGCCCCACCATTGGTGGGCGAGCTCGTGCGCGACCAGGTTCTGCTCGGTACGCGTGAGCTCGGCGCGCTCGTCGTAGAGCGTGCGCATGTTCATCACGGTCGCGGTGGTGTTTTCCATGCCGCCGTAGATGTAGTCCTGCACGACCACCTGCGCGTACTTCGAGAACGGATACGGGATGCCGATCTCCTTCTCGAAGTAGTCCATCATGTCGGGCGTGAGTCCGTAGCCGCGCAGGATGGTGGCGTCGTCGGTGCCGGGCGGGACGACGTAGGGCAGCGGGATGGTGCCCGCCTTCTGCTCGAGAACCTTGTACTCGGCGACCGCGAGCATGATGAGATAGCTCACCTGCGGCTCTTCGAGCTTCCAGTGAAACTCGGTCTTTCCTCCCACTTCGCGCGTCCCCATCAGGGTCCCGTTCGAGATGGCGGTGTAACCCTTGGCCACTCGGAATCGTCCTTCGAAGGTGGCCTTGTCGTTGGGGTAGTCGTTACACGGGATCCAGTAACGGTTGTCTTCGCCTTCGCCCTGCGACCACACCTCGTAGCGCTTGTCGGGGATCCCTTTCTCGGGGCGAATCCAATAGAGGCCGATCTCGGGAGTACCCGAATAGTAGACGCTCACGCGCGCTTGGGCGCCGCGTGCCAGCGGGGGATCGCAGATCACGGCCAGTTGGTCGTCGGCGGTTCCGGCCGACGCGCCCGCGAGCCACGACGTGCTCTGGCCCGCCGACACCGGGTACTCGAAGCGCGCGCGCCGCCCGTCGACGGTGACCGAGTCGATCATGAGCTCGACGCAGTTCATGCGCACCTCGGAGAGGTCGCTGCGCAGCGCGCGGACGGTGTGCGTGACGTGACCGGCGACGCGACGCGCCTGAAGGTCGATGTCGAGGTCGAGGGAGGTGTGCTCGGTGTCGTAGGCGCGGCTCGGCGAGACGTAAGGCAGCGGGTCCGGAGTCATCACGCGCGGGGGATCCGCGGCGTTGGCCGCGGACGCGACCAGTACGAGCGCGGCGATGGCCGCGAATGGCTCCCACCGCCGTCGTGGCTTCGCGCCGTTTTCGAATGAACGGCCGCGGCCCGGGTAACCGGGGACGAAGCCGCGCGTGTGCGCGACCGGTCCCGTCGGGAGGTGTCTCGTGATCGAATGGTTCATCGTGATCGGCTTGGTCAGCCTCGTGGGTCTCTTCGTGGGTGCGGTCATGCTCCACATCCTCGTGGGGTTGGTTCTCTTGCCGTTCAAATTGGCTTTCGCCGTCTTCAAAGGACTCGTACTCGGTCTGTTCGCGATTCCGCTGGCCGCGCTCGGCCTCTCGGTCGCGATCGCGTTCGTGGCCATCGTGCTGGCCCTCGGTGCGGCCGCGCTCGCCTGCGCGGTCTTTTTCTAGTCGATCACGCGGCCGGGCCGGCCTTGTCGTCGCGGGCCGCGAGGTAGCGCGCGAGCGCGTCGCGCCAGTCCGGCATGCGGTCGAGCCCGAGCTTCGCGAGGGCGCGGTTCTCCAGCACCGAGTTGGCGGGGCGTCGCGTGGGCGACTTCCACTCCCGCGCGGAAATGGGCTGGATCGACGCCGGTACGCCGGCCAGGCGCACGAGCTCGCTCGCGAAATCGAACCACGAGCACGCGCCGGCGTTGGTTGCGTGGTAGACGCCGCTGGGCACGTTGCCCTCGATGATTGCTCGCAACTGCGCCGCCAGGTCCTCGGTGAACGTGGGCGTCAAGCGCTCGTCGGAGACGACGCGCAGCGGCTGGCCCTGGCGCGCGCGCGCGAGGATGGTCTCCGCGAAGTTCGCCCCCTTGCCGCGACACACGTACCACCCGTAGAGCCCGCTCGTGCGCACGATCGCGTGGGCGGGGCAGTCCGCGCGCACGAACCACTCGCCCGAGAGCTTGCTGACGCCGTAGGCGTTGATGGGTCGAACGGCGTCGTCTTCGCCATAGGGTGACGGCTTTTCGCCGTCGAATACGTAGTCGGTGCTGACGTGCAGAAGGCGTGCTCCGGCGGCGGCGGCGGCCCGGGCCACGTTGCGCGCCCCGAGCGCGTTGACCTCGAAGGCGGCCAGCGGGTCGTTCTCGCAGCGGTCGACGTGCGTCATGGCCGCGCAGTTGAGCACCCACTCGGGCTGGGCCGCGCGCACCACGTCGGCGACCGCGACGGCGTGGCGGACGTCGGCGCGGTCGTGGTCGATGGAAACGACGTCGTGCGTCGTCGCCAGCGTGGCGGCAACGGCGCGACCGAGTTGGCCGCCGACCCCGAAGATCGCGACCTTCACCGCGAAGGAACCGTCCGATGGTTCAAGGTGTTCGTTGGGCTAGAGTGGGTCGGCATCGCGGATGCGGCCGACCAGAACCAGGCCGGTAATTCGTACCACATCGAGGGCGAAAAATAAAGGAATGGTGATCCAGTGATAGGGCCGCGCGTGGGCGCGAAAGAAGCGCCACGCGCTCTCGAGCTTGCGGCGAACCTTGGCCCGCGAGACCTGGCCGCCCGTGCTCGCGGAGATGCGGTGCCACACCTGGGCGGTCGGTACGTAGCGGACCCGAAAACCGGCGCGCGCCGCACGCAGGCACAGGTCGGCGTCCTCGAAGTACGCACGATAGGATTCGTCGAGAAGCCCCACGCGCTCGAATACCTCGCGGCGCGCGAGGAGCGCGCACCCGCTCGCGTAGTCGACGTCGCGCGCGGTGTCGTGCTGGCCGCGGTCGTGCTCGCGGATCCCGGCGTGACGCGCGGCACCGCGCCACAAGGAGATCTCGCCGCCCGCATACCAGATGCGGTCCGGGGGCTCGGCGAAGTAGATCTTGGGCGCGGCGATCCCGATCGCCGGGTCGAGCGTCGCGCCCAAGAGCTGGTCGACGAAGTCGGGTGCCACGGTGGTGTCGTTGTTGAGGAGCAGGACGAAGCGGGCCCCCTGGTCGAGCGCGCGCCGGATGCCGACGTTGTTGCCCCCCGCATAGCCCAGATTGGAGGCGTTCTCGACCACCTCGACCCGCTCGCCGTAGCGCTCGCGGATGGCCGCGGCGGTCCCGTCGGTGGAGGCGTTGTCGACCACCATCACGCGCACGTTGGGCGTGGCGACGGCCTCGAGCGACCGCAGGCAGTCCATCGTGAGCGCGCGGCCGTTCCACGTGAGCACGACGACGACCACCGACGGAGGGACGGGCACTCGCACGGGTATCGCGGAATCCATGGTCGATGCATTATACTAGCCCTCCCATCCCGATGAAGCGTATTCGTCTCGTAGTGATCGCCATCGCGGCGCTGCTCCTGTTGGGCGCCGCCGCCGGCTTGAAGCGCGTCCCCGCCGACCGCGAGGCCGTGCGCGTGGGGCGCGACGGCGGCGTGGCGGTGCTCGCGAGCGGTTGGCACTGGGTGGGACCCGGAACGACGCTGATACGCTATCCCTCCGGCGAGCATTCCTTTCGCGTTCCCGAGAGCGATTCGTTTCACGTCATCTTTCAGATGGGCGATTCGCTCGCCGTCGCGTACGAGTTCGATCTCGCGTTCCCGCCCGGCAGTTCGGAAGTCCTCTACCGACAGTTTTCGAAGGACTTCGAGGACGCGTTCTCGAACCTGGTGGTGTCGGTGGCCGAGATCGAAGCCGCCAGCCGCACCACCGCGGCCGAAGCGAGCGACCTCGACGCCGCGGTTGTCGACCAGGTGCGCGACGAAATGCAGGCCCTGGGCGTCGAGGTCCGCCGTGGCGCACGCGCGCGCGCGGACGCGTCCATGCGCGTGGAGTCGAAGGCGCCGCGCCGGCTCGTCATCGTGGGCGTCGACGGGGGCGACTGGCAGAACCTGAAGCCGCTCATCGACGCGGGCAGGCTCCCGAACTTCGCTCGCCTCGTGCGCGAAGGTGCCACGGGCCCGCTTCGCTCCGAAGAGCCGATGCTCTCGCCGCTGTTGTGGACCACCATGGCGACGGGACGCTACCCCGAAGACCACGGCGTTCTCAATTTTACCGTCGTCGATCCCAAAACCGGCGCGCGCGTCCCCATCAGCCGGCTGTACCGCAAGGTCGACGCGTTCTGGAACATGCTCTCGCGCCACGACCGCCGCGTCGTCGTCGTGGGCTGGCTCGCCACCGATCCCGCCGAAGCGATCGACGGCGTCATGGTCACCGACAAGTTCGGGTATGTCGCGTACGCGCCCACGGCTTCCCGGGGTGACAGCGCGCGCGCCTCGGCGCCGTCCAGTGTCCATCCGCGCGCGCGCGCCGGCGAGCTCGCGGGCATGGTCGTGCACGCGGATGCGATCACCGACGACCAGGTGGGCCGGTTCGTTCAGGTACCCCACGCCGAGCTGTCGAAACACCGCGGCTCCTTCGACCCCAAGGATCCGGTCAACAACCTGATCCACTTGTACGCGTCGACGTTGACCTTCCGAAACATCGCGACGACCCTTTGGCAGAACGACCAGCCCGACGTTCTGGCGGTGTATTTCGAGTGGGTGGACGCGATGAGTCATCTCTTCATGCTGCACGCTTCACCCCGCATGCCCGACGTTCCGGAGAAGGAGTACGCGCGCTACTCGCGCGCCATTGATGAGACCTACGTCGCGCAGGACGAGATTCTGGGAGAGATCATGTCGAAGATCGATGAGCGCACCGTGCTCATGGTGGTCTCGGACCACGGATTCAAGAGCGGAGAGTCGCGCTTGAAGAACCGCCCCGAGATCTGGGCGGGCAACGCCGCGCTTTGGCACCGCATAGACGGCATCGTCGCGTTCTTCGGGGCGGGAGTGAAGAGGGGCGCGACCATCGACGGCGCGTCCATCCTCGACGTTGCGCCGACGATTCTCGCGCTGCAAGGCCTCCCGCGCGCGGGCGACATGCCCGGCAAGCCGCTGGCGTCGGCCTTCGACGACGCGGTGGTGGCGACGTTCTCGAGCGAGACCGTCGCGACGCTGGACGGTCCGCGCGGCGAGGCGCACAGCGACGCGGCGGCGTCGTCCGCGGACGCGGAGACCATGAAGAAGCTGGAGGCGCTGGGCTACCTCGCGCCCGACAACGCCGACGCGCACAACAACCTCGGGCAGCGTTATCAAGAGCGCGGGGAGTACGAGAAGGCAATCGCGGCCTACAAAGAGGCGATCGCGATGCGGCCCAACTTCCACGGCGCGTACAACAACCTCGCGGTGTGCTACGGCAAGCTCAAGCGCTACGACGAGGCCGAAGCGGCGCTGCGCAAGTGCATCGCCCTCAAGCCGGATGACTTCTACGCCATGAACAACCTCGCGGTCATGCTGATCGAAACGCAGCGCATCGACGAGGGGCTCCGTTTCGCGGAACAGGCGGTCAAGACCGAGCCCGCCTACGCGAACGGGCACGTGACGCTGGGGTCGGCGTACGCGATGACGCGCCGCTTCGACGAAGCCGAGCGCGAGTTTCGCGAGGCGCTGCGGCTGGACCCGGCCAACAACGCCGCCGCCACGAACCTCGATCGCCTCGCGCAGGCGCGCGCGGGCGCGGGGGGCAACCGATGAGCGCGCGCACGAAGAAAGTGCTCCTCGTCATCCTGGACGGCTGGGGCTGGCGCGAGGAGACGGAGGCCAACGCGGTTCGTCTGGCGAACACGCCCACCGTCGATCGCTTGTGGGAGCGTTATCCGCACACGCTGATCCAGGCGTCGG
>DASPGK010000021.1:0-2406 GCA_035620655.1 Candidatus Krumholzibacteriia bacterium | reverse complement strand
AGATGAGCCGGTCCGAGATCTCGTTGAACCGCTTCGCCTGCACCGGATCGGCGAGGTGGGTCTTGGCCGACTGGGCGAAGGCGACGGTGAACGGCGCGCCGGCGATCGTGACCAGCAATAGGAGGGCGCGTATCATCCCTCCGACGCGATTTCGGCAGCGCGATACCAGATGTCTCGCGCGAGGACCTTGAGCGGAGGAGGGATGATACGCGCCCGACGATGCTGTCACGACGCCACCTTTCGCTCCGACTCCGCGAGCAGCCGTTCGACCATTTCCTTCTGGCGCGTGATCGCGCGTTCGCGGCGATTCGGGAGTAGCGTCACCATCGTGCCCAGCACGATCACGAAGCCGCCCAGCCACACCCACTGCACCAGCGGGTTGATCCACACCTGCATGACCGCCTTGCCCGTCTCCTCGTTCACGTTCGCGAACACCACGTAGACGTCTTCGCGCAGCGTGTGATGGATGCGCACCTCGGAGGTGGTCTGGTCGCTGGCCGCGTAGTGGCGCTTTTCCGGCGCCAGGGTTGCGAGCTTCTTGCCGTCCTTGAAGACCGCGACGGTGGCGCTCATGCCGACGAAGTTGGGATCCTCGATGTCCTCGATCGCGAGGCACTCGAACTCGTAGTGACCGATCGTGAACTTCTCGCCCTCGTTCACCTCGCCCCAGCCTTCGGTCGTGAAAGCCTGCCCCGTGAATCCGATCATCAGGATGACGAACCCGAAGTGGACGATGTAGCCGCCGTAGCGCCGCTTGTTGGTGGCGGTGATACCGATCAGCGCGGCCAGCATGTTCTCGCCCGTGTTGCGACGCCGCGCGCGCGCCGCGCGCGAAAACTCGCTCACGAGCGTGGTGGTTACGAAGCCCGCGAGGCCGAAGGAGATCATCGCGTAAAAAGAGCGCGTGCCCAGGGCGACGCTCAAGCCGGCGGTCACCAGCCCGACGATCGTCGGCCACATGAAGATACGCCGCATGCTCTCGAACGAAGTCTTGCGCCACGCGAGCAACGGACCCACACCGGTGAGGAACAAGAGGAAGAGCGCGATCGGCACGTTGATCCGATTGAAGAAGGGCGCGCCCACCGTCACCTGTTCGCCCTGGATCAACTCCGAGATGACGGGGAAGATGGTCCCCCACAAGACCGCGAAGCACGCGGCCAGCAAGATCAGATTATTGAAGAGGAAGCTCGCTTCGCGCGAGGCGTACGAATCGAGTTGGTTGTCGCTCTTCAAGAACTCGAGGCGCGTCAGCACCAGGTAGATCGAGAACAGTCCCATCAAGATGAGGAACACGACGAAGTAGGTTCCGATCGACGACTGCGCGAAGGCGTGCACGCTCGACACGATGCCGCTGCGCGTCAGGAAGGTGCCGAAGATCGCGAGCAGATAGGTCGCGAGGATGAGCACCACGTTCCAGACTTTGAGCATGTTTTTGCGCTCCTGCACGATCACCGAGTGCAGGAAGGCGGTGCCCGTGAGCCAGGGCATGAGCGAAGCGTTCTCGACCGGATCCCAGGCCCAGTACCCGCCCCAGCCCAATTCGACGTAGGCCCAGCGGCCGCCCAACAGGATACCGGTGCCGAGGAAGAGCCACGCGGTCAACGTCCAGCGCCGCGCCATGCGGATCCAGCCCGCGCCCAACTCGCGCGTGAGCAGCGCGCCCAGGCAGAACGCGAACGGCACCACGAAGCCGATGTAGCCCAAGTACAGCATGGGCGGGTGGATCACCATCGCGGGGTGCTGGAGCAGCGGGTTGAGTCCCTTGCCGTCGGGCGGGGCGAAGGCGTGCTTGACGCCGTCGCCGTGATCCATCGCCAGCCGCTCGAACGGATTGGCGGCGAACGTATTCATGATGAGGAAGAACGCGCTCGTCACGCACAGGATCCCGAGTGTGTACGGAATCAGCTTGCCGGCGTAGCGGCGGTTGCGAAGCGCCACCAACGCGCCGTACATGGTGAGGATCCACGACCAAAAGAGCAGCGAGCCCTTCTGGCCGCCCCACAAGGCGGCGAGCTTGTAGAAGACGGGGAGATCGCGGTTGGAATACCCCGCGACGTACTCGATCGAGAAATCGCTCTTGAGAAGGAGTGCTTCGAGGGCGATGACCGCGCAGGTCACGAACACGAACACCGCGAACACCGCGTGCTCGCCGCTCTTGACTAGGTCGCGACGCCCCGACTTCGCGCCGTAAAAGAGCGCAAAAATCGCGTAGATGCAGAACGTCAGCGCGAGAACGACCGCAAAACTACCGAACTCCGCCATTTAGTATGAACCGCCCGACGTCGAGTCGGCCGCCCCGCTCATCGGAACCTGACTCGGGTGCTGCGCGCTCGCGCCGTACTTGGCTTCGTACTTCGACGCGCACTTGGCTTGAATGTGATCGGCCGCGAACGTGCCGTCCGCGCG
>DASPGK010000020.1:0-3533 GCA_035620655.1 Candidatus Krumholzibacteriia bacterium | reverse complement strand
GAGAACACGTTCCAGTTGATGTATCCCACGGGCGGCTTCGGCGGCATGGTCACCAAGCCATGGAGCGAGCGCAGCAAGAGCACCGAGCAGCTCCAGATGGAGTCGTCCGTGGGCCTCTCTCAAATCGCGGGCGTGCGCGTGATCCCGCTCATCCCGCCCGCGCTCCCCGGCGGCGGCGACTTCCCGGTTGACTTCGTGATCGCGTCCACCGCGGAGCCCGAGCAGCTGATCGAGTTCGCGAATCAATTGGTCATGAAGGCGTTCGCGAGCGGGATGTTCATGTTCGCCGATGCCGACTTGAAGTTCGACCAGCCGCAGACCGAAGTGGTCTTCGACCGCGACAAGGTGCGTTCGATCGGCGTCGACATGAGCCGGGCCGGGCGCGACCTCTCCACGCTCCTCTCCGGCGATTACGTCAATCGCTTCAGCATCCAGGGCCGGAGCTACAAGGTTATTCCGCAGATCAAGCGCAGCGAGCGGCTCACACCGGCGCAGCTCGAGGAGATCCACGTCACCGGCCCGGAAGGACGCTTGGTGCCGCTGTCGACGTTCGCGTCGCTGCGCACGACGACCGAGCCGCGCGAGCTCAAGCGCTTCCAGCAGCTCAACGCGGTCCGCATCCAGGGCGTCATTCCCCCGCCGGTGTCGCTCGACGCGGCCCTGCGCTTCCTCGAGACGGAAGCGGCGGCCATCCTGCCGCCGGGCTACGCGATCGACTACGCGGGCGAGTCGCGCCAGCTGCGCACCGAGGGCGGCAAGTTCCTCGCGACCTTCCTGCTCTCGGCCATTCTCATCTATCTGGTGCTGGCCGCTCAGTTCGAGAGCTTCCGCGATCCCTTCGTGATCCTGGTGGGCTCGGTGCCGCTCGCAATCTCGGGTGCCTTGTTGTTCTCGTTCCTCGGGCTCACCACGCTCAATATCTACAGCCAGGTGGGACTGATCACGCTGGTGGGGCTGGTGGCGAAGAACGGGATCCTGATCGTCGAGTTCGCGAATCATTTGCAGGAGACCGGGGTGTCCAAGCTGCACGCGGTCATCGAAGCCGCGGGCACCCGGCTGCGTCCCATTCTCATGACGAGTGCCGCCACCGTGGTCGGTCACATGCCGCTCGTGTTCGCGAGCGGTCCCGGTGCGGGTGCGCGCAACTCGATCGGGATCATGCTCGTGACCGGGATGGTGATCGGCACCGTGTTCACGCTGTTCGTGGTGCCGTCGGTCTACATGCTGGTGGCGAAGACGCGCAAGGCCACGGCCGCCGCGCCCCAGACCTCGGAGCCTGATGGGGGCTCCGAGGTCGCGGTGGCCGCCGCATAGCGCAGGGCGAGAGGAAAGGAGCTTAGTCATGACTCCCGAAATACCCGCTTACATCACGACCCTCGTGATCGCGGCCGCTTTCGCCATTGCGATCGCGGTCACCATGGCGCTGTCGCGCGCGGCGGGTCGCAGTGGGTTGCCGCACGCCTCGCAGCGCCGGGTGCGTCTCGGCTCGATGGTATTTTTCGGCGTGTGGCTGGCGGCGGTGATGCTCCTCGCACCCACTTCATCGCCGCCGGCCTCCGTCGACTCCTTCGCCATAGCGCCGTTGATTCCGCTCGCGGCAGTCGGATCGCTCGCGGTGGCGCTCGTCGCCGTCGCGCGCTCGGCATCCCTGCGGCGCGTGCTCTTGTCGGTTCCGCTCGCGACACTCAATGCGCTGCAGGTTTGGCGCGTGGTCGGGATCCTGTTCGTGATCCTCCTCGCGCAAGGCGTGCTGCCGGCCCACTTCGCGTTGCCGGCCGGTTGGGGCGACGTCGCGGTCGGCGTCACGGCCCCATGGGTTGCGCTCGCGCTCTCCCGCGGCGTGCGCGGCAGCGCGGCGATTGCGATTGGGTGGAACGTCTTCGGTTTGCTCGATCTGGTCGTCGCGGTCGGAATGGGGACCGGTCTCCTCGCGCCGGTGCTTGTCCCCGAACTCGGACCCCGCGTTCCGCCCGCGGCTGCGATGGGAATGCTCCCCATGATCCTCGTGCCCACGTTCGCAGTGCCGGCCTCGGTCATGGTCCACGTGCTGGCTCTCCATCGCCTGCGCCGCGACGCACAGTCCGCCCCCGCCGCACGAGGTGCGCTCATCGCGCGGTCGTAACCGGCCTGGACCTCCGGCCTCGGCGCGTGGACACCGCGTGCACGCGTCGGTTACGCTGGGGGGTTCAGGCTATGCACCCCGTTCTCTGCAACCGTCTCCGTCGCCGCGCGATCGTCGCGGCATGGGCGTTGACCGCCGCGGTCTTCTGGCCCGTGGCCGCGCATTCGGCCAAGGTCGAGTGCGAGATCGTCGGCGTCTCCGACCCCGAGGTCGTCGAGAACATCGAGGCCACGCTTTCGATCGTCCGCGACCAGGACCGCGACGATCTCACCGCGGAACGAATCTCGCGCCTGCACGAGCGCGCGCCGACCGAGATCCAGAAGGCGGTGGAGCCGTTCGGCTTCTACCGCGCGGTCGTCGAAGGCTCGCTCACTCCCGGCAAGAAGGACCGATTTCGCGCGCGTTATGTCGTTACATTGGGCGAGCCGGTGCGCGTGCAAGAGGTCTCCGTCTCCGTCACCGGTGACGGGAAGGACGCGCCGCCGTTTCCCGCATTGGTGGCGCGGTTTCCGCTCGGGCCCGGCGACGTCCTCGACCAGCGTTTGTACTCGCGCGCGAAGACCACTTTTGCCAGCACCGCGGCCGACAGCGGCTACCTCGACGCGACCTTCACCGCCAGCACCATCCGCATCCACCGCGAGGAGAACGTCGCCGACGTCGAGATCGCGTTCGACACCGGGCCGCAGTACCGCTTCGGCGCGGTGGTGTTCGACTCCACCGCGATCGACGACCGCGTTCTGCGCGCCTACGTCACGTTCAAGCGCGGCGATCCGTTTCGTTACAGCAAGCTGCTCAGGTTCCAATCGGCGCTGGGGGGCGCCCCGTATTTCAGCCGCGTGGAAGCGGTCGCGCGCCGCGACATCGCGGTGAACCATGAGGTTCCCATCCAGGTGAAGCTCGCGCTGCGGCGCCCGCGCCGCTACGAAGTGGGCGTGGGCTACGGCACCGACACCGGCCCGCGCATCCTGTTCAACGCCGAGTTCCGCCGCCTCAATCGCGTGGGGCACCACTACCGCGGGAAGCTCAACGTGTCGGAGGTGGAGCTCTCGCTCTATGCGGACTACGTAATGCCGTCGCTCTACCCCAAGACGCACACGTACACCATCGGCGCGCTGGCGGCGCGCATCGACCCCGATGCCTACACGACCGACCGCTTCGCGATCGGGCCCACGCGCTCGCAGCCGCGCCTCGGCTGGCTCGAGTCGATCACGTTGAGTTACGAGTGGGAGGACTACACGGTGGGATCCGACGAAGGCACCACGGATCTCGTCATCGCGGGGCTGTCGTACCGGTACAAGCGCGCGGACGACGATATCGCGCCCACGCACGGCCACCGCTTGGACCTCGGACTGCGCGGCGCGGGGCAAGATTTCCTGTCGACGCAGAGCTTCCTCTCGCTCACCGGGTCGGT
>DASPGK010000019.1:0-4247 GCA_035620655.1 Candidatus Krumholzibacteriia bacterium | reverse complement strand
GACGGCATGGAGCCCAATCGAGCCTCGTTCGGCAACGTGGTCGTCAAGCCCGACAAGAGTGCGGGCATGCTGTACGTGTATCGCTTCCCGATGGCGCCCGAGGACAAGGAATACCAATTGTGGGGTTTGCGCGACGGGTTGCCGCCCGTGAGCCTCGGCATGTTCTCGGTCAACCCCGACGGGACCGCGATGCTCAACATGAAATCCATTCCGGAAGCGACGCACATCGTGGGCTTCTCGGTGACGATCGAACCCAAAGGCGGCATGCCGCAGCCGACCGGCATGATGTATGTGAAGGGGATGGATCCGATGGAAGAAACGAGGGACGGATGAGTCGAGTTCCCGATTGGCTGGTTCACCGTCCCATCGCGCACCGCGGTCTGCACGACGTGGCGCACGCGATCGCGGAGAATTCGCTGCCGGCGTTCTGGGCGGCCGCGCGCGCGGGCTACCCGGTTGAACTGGACGTGCGATTGCTGGCCGACGGCGAAGTGGTGGTGTTCCACGACCGCGAGCTCGATCGACTGACGAATGCGTCCGGCCCCATCGCCGCGCGCACCTCCGAGGATCTGACGTCGCTGACGCTGCTCGGCGCTTCCATCGGCGACGATCCCAAGCGCGAGGACGCGCGCATTCCACTGCTCCATGATGTACTGGATCTAATCGCGGGTGCGACACCGCTCTTGATCGAGATCAAGAACGAAGGCGAGGTGGGCGCGCTGGAGGGGGCGACCGTCGCCGCGCTGGAAGGCTACAACGGTCCCTTCGCGATCCAGTCGTTCAACCCGGGAACCGTGCAGTGGTGGCGCGACACCGCGCCCGGCGTACCGCGCGGGCTACTCGCGGGCGATTTTCGTTTCGAGCCCGTCGATGACGCGACGCGGCGGCGCCTGCAGAACCTCGAAGACCTGGCCGCGTGCGAGCCGGATTTCATCGGCTACGACATTCGCCTGCTCCCGTTCGAGCGCGTGGCGCGCGAGCGAAAGGCGGGAAGACCCGTCATCGGTTGGACGGCGCGCTCGCTCGACGAAGCGACGCGAGCGCTCGAATTCTGTGACAACGTCATTTTCGAGGGCTTTGACGCCACCCGACTCCGGAGCGCGACGTGACGCGTCGCGTTGTCGCTGTTTGTGTTCTGGTCGCGCTTATCGTGGGCTCGTGCGCGCGCGAGCAGAAGCCGGCAAATCTCGTATTGATCACGGTCGACACGCTACGCCCCGATCGTCTGGGCTACAACGGTCATTCCCGCCCGACCAGCCCGCGCATCGACCGGCTCGCGAGCGAAGGCGTCGTGTTCACCAACGCCACCAGCGTCAGCGGCTGGACGCTGCCCTCGGTGGCCACCATCTTCACGGGGCACTACCCCAAGGACCACGGCGCGGTCGATTTTCATTGGTCGCTGGACGCCTCGCTTCCCACCCTGGCCGGGATTCTGCGCGCGCGCGGCTACGACACCTACGGCTTCGTGAGCCACATCATGCTCACGCCGACCTACGGCATGGGGGAAGGATTCTCGACCTTCGATTCCTCGGTGCTCAACGTCGGCCATCCGCACGAGGTGCTGACCTCGAAGGACCTCACGGAGATCGCGCTGCGCGGAATGCGCAATCTGAAGGAGCCGTACTTCGTGTGGGTGCACTACTTCGACCCGCACTTTGCCTACTTGGAGCACCCGCAGTATGCGTTCGGCAAGCAAGACATCGATCGCTACGACGCGGAGATCGCGTACACGGACTATTATATTGACGACCTGCTGAAGGTCACCGACCGCGGCAACACCGTGGTCGTGTTCACCTCGGACCACGGCGAGGAATTCGGCGAGCACGCGGGTCAGTACCACTACACGCTCCACGGCGAAGTGATGCGCGTGCCGTTGGTCATCAAGGCGCCCGGGCTCACGCACCGCACCGACGACCACGTGGTCGAGCAGATCGATTTTCTTCCGACCATTCTGAAGATGCTCGGCGTCGAAGCCCCGGCTGGACTCCCGGGCCGCGACATGTTCGCGGCCGACGCAGCGCCGCGCAACCTGTTCCTGGAGCGCGACCGCCCGCCGCAATGGCGCCAGCGCGGCGTCGTGGCGGGGAACTACAAACTGATCGTGATCGAGGAAGCCGACATCACGCAGGTGCCGGAATCGGGTCGCGCCGAGGAGATCGAAGTCACCAACGTGCACCCGGGCATGTACCTCTACGACCTCTCTCGCGACCCCGGTGAGACGACGAACCTCTTCGCGCGCGACGACTCGACGTCGCTATCGCTGCTCGGCGCGTTGACGACCCACTTCGCCACCGCCAGCGCGCGCCCGCAACCGGTGCAAGTCGACCAGGAGCTGCTCGAGAAGCTGCGCAGCCTGGGCTACGTGCGGTAGCAAACGTGCTATCATCGAGGCCTTGGAGGAGGCCCCCATGCGCTACGCGTTCTGGACCGTCGACGTCTTTACCGACCGCTCCTTCGGCGGTAATCCGCTCGCCGTCATCCCCTATGCCAACGGACTCTCGACCGAGCAGATGCAGAGCATCGCGCGCGAGTTCAACCTCTCCGAGACGGCCTTCGTGCTTCCGCCCGAGAATCCGGAGCACACCTTCCGGCTGCGCATCTTCACGCCCGCGCGCGAGCTTCCCTTCGCCGGCCACCCGACCATCGGCACCGCGTTCGTGCTGGGCTTGTGCGGCCGCGTCGAGCTGAAGAGCGAGTCGACGCGCGTCGTGCTGGGCGAGAACGTGGGCCCGGTGCCGGTCGAGATTCGATCCGCGGGCGGCAAGCCCGTGTTCACGCAACTCACGACCGCGCGCTTGCCCGAGTGGGGCCCGTCGCCGCCGCCCTCCGAGATCGTCGCCGCCATGCTTTCGCTGGATCCGGCCGACGTTCTCGACGACGGCCACGACGAGCCGCAGGCCATCTCGTGCGGCATGCCCTTCCTGTTCGTTCCCCTCGCCTCGCTCGAGGCGGTGAAACGCGCCCGTCTCAATTTCGAGTGGTGGAACCAGTACCTGTCCTCGGCCTGGGCGCCGCAGATCTACGCCTTCTCGTTCGAGACCGAGACCAGCGGGGCCACCATCCACGCCCGGGCGTTCACGCACGCGGTCGGGGTCGAAGAAGACCCCGCCACCGGCTCCGCGGCCAGCGGTTTGGCGGGCTATCTTGCCCGTCGGGAACGACTTAGAGACGGCACGACGCGCTGGCGGGTGGAGCAGGGAATCGAGATGGGGCGTCCCAGCGTGATCGACGTCGAGGCCGAGGCTCGCGACGGCGCCGTCACCGCGGTGCGGGTCGGCGGGTCTTCGGTGGTCGTGTCCGAAGGGCATTTGTTGGTGCCGTAGCGCGAGTAACGCGGCCCGCCGCAACGCCCAAATCTGCTATAATCCCTCCCACGCAGCTTCTATCCCGAGACTGTGTCGACGGCCGAGCGCGATCAGCAGCCGCGCGCCCGCGTGCCGTTGCCAACCATCTCGTGTCATTCAGGTAGTACAGGTGGATGCCCGAACCGCCACCCGCATCCGCCTGACGTCTCACGTCGTTGTGGGACCAGCGTGGCAAGGGATTCGTACGCACGGTGAAGTCCATGCGCCGGCTGGTGTTTTTCGTTTCTCTCCTCTGTATAGGGGGGTGGTGCGCGTCCGCTTCCCTGGCCGCCCCGCTCGCCCCCTCCGCTGACCCCGTTACGAGTTTCATCACCGTCGCCGACTCCGTCGCGCGCACCCAAGGCGACGAAGGACTCGCCGCGTTCGTCGCCGACAACGCGGTCTTGGTCGGCGCCTCGGTCGCGAAGCTCGTCGACGTCGCGTTCCAGCTCGCGCAAGGCGGGGACGCCGTCGCCGCCGCGGAGAACGTCGCCTTCGCGAAGAAGATCGCGGGCGCGCACGAAGCGCACGGCGGCACCGCGGTCGCGCGCGGCATCGTCGAGGCCTACGAGAAGTGGACGCCGGCGCAGCGCAAGAGTCGCGCGCGCGCGATGGCACTCGAGGAAGAGGCCGCGGCGGCCCGCAAGGCCGGCGACCTGACGAAAGCGGTCGCGTTGCTCGATCAGGCCCGCGCGATCTACGAGAAGATCAGCGACGCGCACTCGGTCGCCGTCAACTGGGGCACGCGCGGCCTGACGAACTTCTCGACGGGCGTCTGGGACGTCGTCATCCAGGACTACGAGAAGGCCCTCGCCGCGCGGCGCGCGGTAGAGGATCGCATCCTCGAGGGTCGCACGCTGAACGGGCTGGGATCGGCGTATCAGCAGCGCGGCGACTATCCGC
>DASPGK010000018.1:0-11366 GCA_035620655.1 Candidatus Krumholzibacteriia bacterium | reverse complement strand
GTTATCGACGTAATACAAGAAGTTCTGCACCGTCACGGGTGCCTTGTCGGGGTAAAGCTCGATCTCGATGTTGCCTTTCGTCGTCTCGAAAACGACCACGGGTAACTCCTTCTTGGTTGTTTGCGCACCGGCCGCACCGGCGATCAGGGCGGCCAACGCCGCCGCTGCCACGAGCTGTTTCATTGAATGGATCCTCCGAGTCGGAAAAATGACCGCGACGGCCCGTCGGCCCGCCGTTCGCGTGAATGTAGGGGATCGCGGAGACCGCGTCAAGGCGGCGGTCGGCGGCGTTGTGGGCGTCCTTACTGCCCCCCGCGGTGCGACCACAAATTGAGAAGAACGGTCAGGATGAGACTCAGGAGCAGGCCGGTCGCGATCGGGACGTACAAGGTGAAGTTCCTCTTCTTGACCACCACGTCGCCCGGGAGGCGGCCCAGGAACGGGATGCGATCCGCGAACGCGAGGGCACAACCGACCACCAAGAGGACGGCCCCGATCACGATCAGCGTTCGACCCAGTTCCTGCGGCACGCCGACATACTAGGGCGATGCACGCTTCGTTGCAAGGTTGCGCGCCGTTCTATATGATAGCCCCATGGGCAACCCGAGGAACCGCATGCTGGTGGGAACGTGGCTCGTGGTCTGGGGCATCCTGCTCCTGCTCGTGAGCAATCACGTCCTCCTGGGCTGGAAACACCTATGGCCGTGCATCCTGGTGGTGAGCGGCGTGGTGATGCTGCGCGTGCTGCAGAGCCGTTTGACGTTCGCGGTCATCTTCGCGGCCGCGTGGATGATTCTCCTGGGGCTGTTCCTCACGGCGTTCTCCTTCGGCTTGATCGAATGGGGACGCATGCGGTCGCTATGGCCCATTATTCCGATGATCATCGGCGTGTCGTTCGTGGTGGCGGGCGCGCGCCGGCCGCCGACCAGCGCGGGCGTGGTCGTGGGCTCGATGGTGATCCTGATGGGAACGGCCTGTATGCTGTACGAGACCGGTACCATCAGTGCACGCGTCGCGCAGCCCTTCCTGCGCTGGTGGCCGCTGGTCCTGGTGCTCGCGGGCTTCGTCCTCATGAAGCGTGACGCACGCGCGCGCGACGCGGCACCCGCGCCGGAACGCGGGCACGCGCCGGTTGGTCACGCGTTCGACCAAGGCGCGCTTTCCACCGACGTCGAGAATGCGATTCTGCGTCGGGTGCGCGGAGCGAAGGGGTCGCGCGACGCGGCCGGGGCCTTGGTGCACGAGCTCAAGGATCGCTTCGACCGCTTCTCGTGGGTGGGGATCTATCGGCTGCAGGGCGAACTGCTCTCGCTCGACGACGCCGAGTTCGTGGGCGCCTCGCCGGAGCATCGTCGCATCCCGCTCTCCGAGGGCGTGTGCGGCGCGGCCGCGCGCGAGCGCGAAACCATCGTGGTCCCCGACGTGTGCGCCGACGACCGCTACCTCGCGTGCAGCCCGAGCGTGAAGTCCGAAATCGTGGTGCCGATCGTGGACCGCGGTCACATCGTCGGCGTGCTCGACATCGACAGCGATCAGCTGGATGCCTTCAGCGACGACGACCGTCGCTTCCTCGAATCGCTGGTGGCGAAGGCGGCGCGCAACATCGGCGAGGAGCCGCGCGCGGTCGCCTAGGCAAGCTCGTCGATGCGCGCGCGCTGCTTCTGCAGGCGCTGCGCGCGGTCCGCGGCGAAGCGTCGAATCCCTTCCAAAATCCACCTGGGCGAGAGGTGCGCCTCTTCGACCACTTCGTCCACGCTCCCGCCGGTGCGCCAGCGGTTGTCCCAGTCGCTCGAGAGCCAGTACTCGCCGGTGAGCCCGTAGTCGACCCAGTCGTTCATCAAACGCCGCGCGCGGTTGGTGATCGCCATCGCATCCGCACGATCGAGCGCGGAAAAGACCGAATCCCGATACGCGGAGTCCTGAAGCGCGAACAGCTGGGGGCTGATCGCCGCGACGATCTTCACATTCAGTCCTGCTTCGTCCAGCTTCGGCAAGATCTTCACCACGTTGTTCGTGGTCGACGTCCCCTGTACCACCACGACGCCCATTTTCTTCTGGTCCTTGCGGTACGGGCGAATGACGTAGGCGCCGCGCGCCGCTTCGAAGTGCGACGCCATGCCGAGCTTGGCGCGGTCGGGAATCTCGACCGCGGGCCGCGTCAAGTGCAGAGCGATGATGGGCGCGCTCGTCTTCAAGGCCGCCGCGATGACCACCGGCACTTCGTTGAACTCCCACGGGTGCACGTCGATGACGTGGCCGTCGGGGAAGAGCTGCGTCACACCGGGGGAGAAGATGCCGAAGTGCGTGCGCGAGTCCTCCGCGGTCTCGGGGCCGCTGTGCCCCGCGATCCACAAGACCTTGCCGACCTTGATCTGCGAGTCCTGCGCGAGCTGGCTGAACAGGCGCATCGGCCCGTACTTGAGGTACACGAACGATCCGTAGGTCGAGCAGGTCGCGTAGAAGCCGTTGAAGTCTTCGTAGGGTGTTTTCGAGAAGTTGACGCTCGCGATGCCGGTCGCGATGCCGGAGTTGGTGAACTCGGTGATGCCCTGCGGCAACAGGATGCCGTCCAGGTTCTTGTCGCGGTCGAACCACCCGTAGCCCTTGACGTCCTCCCACTCCTTCGCGAAGCCCGCGATGTTGGTCGACTCGGCGAGGTCGGCGCTCATCGCAATAAAGAGCGGACGGTCGTAGTGGGAGCGGCAGTACGCGTTCACCCACGCGCCCCAGCGCGCGAGCGCGGCGCGGTTGGGTTGCTTCTCGCCCGGCTTGGCCCACATCGACTCCGGGTAGCTCTTGAAGTCGGTGATCTTGGCATCGCGCCCGGGGTTCTTGGAGACGTCGAGCTTGAAGCCCGCAATGTCGCCGGGGACCGACTCGCCGATCTCCACTAATCTCTCCGCCACATAATCGACCAGGGCGCTGTCGGAGCGAATCACGCCGGCGACGACCTCGAGGTTGGCCCGGCACTGTGCGGCGACCTCGGAGACCTCCTTGGGCGCGGGCTCTCCGAAACCCGCGAACGACACGCCGTACTTCTCCATGAAGGGCTTCTTGGTGCCCCAGAATAGTTCGCTGTTCATCGGGTGGGGCGTGCCGTGCGACTTGTTGTCGTATTTCAAATACTCGCGGCCCTTGCGCGTGCGCATGAACATCATGCTGGGCCGGCGCTCGGGGTTGTCGCCCATCACCATGTCGAACATGGCGCGCGTCACCGATTCCCAGCTGCTGCCGTCCTTGGCTTCGCTCACGCGCCACCCGTGCGCGCCGAACCAGTCGCGCGGCGTCCCGTACACGAAGTGGCTGTAGGCGACGTCGTCGATCCCGAAGTCGTTCCAATCGACGACGTAGTGGAAGTTGGTGAGCCCCAGGCCGTAGGCCGAATTCATGGTCTCGTGCGCGGCCCCAGGGGTGAGACCGCCTTCGCCCTCGAACGCGAACACACGCACGCCCTCGGCGCCCGCGCGTTTGAGCGCGAACGCCTGTCCCGCGGCCGGCGGCGAGCCGTGCCCCGACGGACCCGTGTTGGCCTTGACGAAGAGTGTCTTGCCTTCCATCTCGGCGTGGCCGGGGAGTCCCTTGTTGCGACGGAGCATGGACAAGTCTTCCCACCACACCATGCGTTCTTTGGGGATGAAGTAGCGCGGGTTCTGGGTCCGCTCGTGCTTCACCCGCAGCGTCTCCGCGAGCGCCGGGAGGGTCGCGTAGATGAGCGGGACGGTGTGGCCCGCCACCAGCGCGAAGCGATCGCCGAATCGCTTTTCGGGGTGCCGGATGTCCCAGCGCATGGCGCCGCTCAACAGCAGCGACACCATCGCGTGCACCTTCGAGCGCGACCCGCCCGGGTGACCGCTCTGGCGGTAGTTCAGCATGATGTCGATGTACTGGTCGATGCAGTCCTTGAGCTTCTCCCAATGGACGAAGTGCTCGGACTGCGAACGGAAGGCGTGGTCGAGGTCGGGTTTGTGATTGACGGCCAAGTGAAGCCCCTTCTGTGGAAGACAACGCGCAAAGGGCGAGGCCCCGGCGATGGCGGCGCTCCGAGTGTAATGCGTGTTCGCGGTCGTTGTCAAAAGGCCCGAGCGCCCGCGAATCGGTCAGAAATCCATGGCCAGCCCGACGCGCTGTTCGTCTCCGCTGGGCTCGTACAGGAGGTGGAAGCGCGACGGGCCCTCCGAGCGCTCGTGCGCCCCGATGACCTGGCGCGCGCAACCGTAGCCGATCAGGCCGCCCACGACGACGTCGGACAGGAAGTGGGCTCCGACCACCATGCGCGAGTAGCTGATGGCGGCCGCCGTGCCGTACGCGGCGATGGGTACGACGCGGCCCTGGGGGTACTGGTGGGCGAGCACCGTCGCCGCGGCCCAGATGCCGGTCGCGTGGCCGGAGGGGAACGACGCGTGTCCGCCGCGCGTGTCGTCGTCGGCGAAGGCGCCGCCGGGCCCGGTCCAGTCGGCGACGGCTTCCTGCATCTCGCGCGGTCGCTCGCGTCCCGAGGCATACTTGAGGAGGCTCGTCCACACACCCGACGTCACCAGAGCTTCGGCCAGCATGATGCTGGTCTGTTTCTCGCGGTGCGAGCCGGTAATCAAACCCGCGGCGCCGAAGCCGAGTACGAGCGGAATCGCGTTGCGCGTGTTTCCCAGGTTGGAGAGCGTGCGTGCCGGACCCACGAGGCTTTCGTCGGGGAGGAACGGCGGGTGCGCCATCGGCTGGTAGGTGAAACGATCGGTGAGGATCAGGGCGACGATCCCGGCCGAACCGAGCAGAAACCGGGACCGATCCCTCCCCGCGAGCACGAAGGGATACGACAGCTGCTCGTAAAAATCAGTGCCGAGGTGGAGCGCGGTGCTGCCGACCGCGTCGAAGACGTCGCTCCCCAGACCGCCGTCATCGCCGATCAACGGCGAGGCGGCTTCGTTGGCGGTCGCGGTGCCGCCGGCGAACGACCCCGTGGGTGTCAACGAAAGGAGAATCCAGCACAGAGCGATCCCTGCGCAACGCGTCATAGAACCCGTCGATCCTTCTCAAGGGGTGGTGATGTCGCGTCGCAGGTAGGCGATCTGCGGAGGCTGCACCTAAAGTAGTGCCGTCTTCGCTCACCGGCAAGGCGCGATCCGAAGTTGGAACCCGGGAGCGGTGGTCTTTATGACACGGCGCGCGGCGGTATCGGTCGCGTTCGATGGAACACCCGGTACAACGAGGGAAGCACGACCAGTGTCAGGAGCGTCGAGGAAACGATTCCTCCAATGACGACGGTAGCGAGCGGGCGCTGCACCTCGGCGCCGCTGCCGGTCGCGATGGCCATCGGAACGAACCCCAGGGCCGCCACCAGGGCGGTCATGAGAACCGGCCGCAGGCGCGAGAGGGCGCCCTGGGTGATGGCGTCGTCCAGGGCCGCGCCATCCCGGCGCAGTGAGTTGATGAACGTCACCATGACGAGTCCGTTGAGCACCGCGATGCCGGAGAGCGCGATGAACCCCACGCCGGCGGAAATCGAGAACGGAATTCCCCTGGTCCACAACGCCAGAATGCCGCCGGTCAAGGCGAGGGGGACGCCGGAGAACACGATGAGCGCGTGCTTCACCGAGTTGAAGGTCGCAAAGAGAAGCGTGAAGATGAAAAGGAGCGAGAGCGGGACCACGATGGCCAGCCGTTTGCGCGCCGCGATCAGGTTCTCGAATTGCCCGCCCCATTCGATCCAGTAGCCCGCGGGGAGGTCGACACCGGCTTCGACGCGTCGCTGCGCTTCGGCGACGAACGAGCCGAGGTCGCGGCCGCGCACGTTGGCTTGCACCACGATGCGCCGCTTGCCGTTCTCGCGGCTGATCTGGTTGGGACCCTCCGCGATCCGGATCTCCGCGACCGCGCTCAACGGCAGGTACCCCGCCTCGAGGTGGCGAATCCCGTCCAACGACGCGGCCGAGGTCCCCGCGCGGCCCGTGCCCGCCGGCACCGGGATGGGCAGGAACTCCAACGCGTGCAGGTCGAGCCTCGCTTCTTCGGGCAGGCGCACCACGAGGTCGAAGCGCCGGTCGCCTTCCCAGACGTGACCCGCCGACTTGCCGCCGATCGCGATCTCGATGACGTCCTGGACGTCGGCCACGTCCAGCCCGTAGCGCGCGATCGCGTCGCGATCGACGACGATCGTCATGAGCGGGAGCCCGGTCACTTGCTCGGCCTTCACGTCGGCGGCGCCGGGGATATCACCGAGTATGTCCGCGATCTTGCGCGCTTCCTCCAGCATGACGTCGGTGTCGTCGCCGAATATCTTGACGGCCAGGTCGCTGCGCACGCCGGCGATGAGCTCGTTGAAGCGCATCTCGATGGGCTGCGTGAACTCGTAGTTGTTGCCGGGGACGTGGCTCACGAGTTCTTCGATCTCGCGGACGAGCTGGTCCTTGGACTTACGAGGGTCGGGCCACCCGCTGCGCGGCTTCATGATGATGAACACGTCCGCGACCGAGGGTGGCATGGGGTCGGTCGCGATCTCGGCCGTGCCGATCTTCGCGAACACACGCTCCACCTCGGGTACCGTTTCGATTTTCTCCTCGAGCTGGTGCTGCATCGCGACCGCTTGCGTGAGACTGGTCGAGGGGATGCGCATGGCGTGCATGGCGATGTCGCCTTCGTCGAGCGAGGGAATGAACTCGCTGCCCATGCGCGTGCCCAGGAGCAGGCAGCCGGCCACCAGCAGGGCGGCCGCTCCGATCACAGGCCATCGAAATCGAAGCGCGTGCCGCAGGGCGGGCGCGTAGAGGCGCTTGGTGCCGCGCACGACCGCGCTCTCGCGTTCGGCCACCCGCCCGCGCAAGAAGATCGCGACACCCGCTGGAACGAACGTGAAGGTGAGAATGAGCGCGCCGGCCAGCGCGAGGAGCACCGTGAGCGCCATCGGCTTGAACATCTTGCCCTCGATCCCGCCGAGCGTCAGGATCGGCAAGTACACGATCATGATGATCGCGACCCCGAACAGCGTCGGCTTGGCCACTTCGCGCGCGCTCTGGAAGGCTTCGACGAGGCGCTCTTCGCGCGTCAGGAGCCGGCCCAACTCGTGCTGGCGCCTCCCGAAGCGCCGCACCATGTTCTCGACCATCACCACCGCGCCGTCGACGATGATTCCGAAGTCGATCGCACCCAGACTCATCAGGTTTCCGCTGATGCGGTTCTGTACCATGCCGGTGACGGCGAACAGTCCTGCGAGTGGAATCGTGAGAGCCACGAGCAGCGCCGCACGCACGTTGCCGAGCAGCAGCAACAAGACGACGACGACCAGAACGGCGCCGTAGGTGAGGTTTTCGCGTACGGTATGCAGGGTCGCGTCGACCAGACGGGTGCGGTCGTAGACGGTGCGCACCTTGAGGCCCTCCGGCAGCGTGCCCTGAATCTGCTCCATGCGCGCGCCCACCGCCTTCGACACCGTGCGGCTGTTGGCGCCGACTAGCATGAACACGGTGCCGAGCACGACTTCTTCGCCGTTCTCGGTGGCGGCACCGGTTCGCAACTCCTGCCCGAGCCCGACCGCCGCCAAGTCGCGAACGCGAACCGGCGTGCCGTCTTCCACTCCGACCAGGATCTTCTCGACGTCGTCGAGGGTGGTCACCACGCCGGGAATGCGAACCAGGTATTGCTCGCCGACGTGCTCGATGTAACCCGCGCCGGCGTTGAGGTTGTTCTGCCACAGCGCGTCCAGGATGTCGCGGAACGTGAGTCCGTGCGCCACCAGCTTCGCGGGGTCGGGAGTCACGTGGTACTGCTTCACGTAACCGCCGATCGAGTTGACGTCGGTGACGCCCGGTACGGTCCGCAGCTGCGGCTTGACGATCCAGTCCTGCGCCTCGCGGAAATCCGTAGCGGTGAAAGGCTGGCCGTCGGGTCGCAGCGCGCCCGGTTCCGCTTCCACCGCCCACATGTAGATTTCGCCCAGCCCGGTCGCGATGGGCCCCATCGCGGGCTGTTCGGTTCCGGGGGGCAGTCCTTCGCTGGCCTCGCGCAGGCGCTCGCTCACGAGCTGGCGCGCGAAGTAGATATCGACGTCGTCGTGGAATACGATGGTGAGCTGCGAGAGCCCGTATCGGGACAGCGAACGCATGTAGTCGACGCCCGGAATCCCGCCCATCGCGAGCTCGATGCGCGCGGTGACCTGCTGCTCGACTTCGATGGGCGACATGCCGGCCGCTTCGGTGTTGATTTGCACCTGGACGTTCGTGATGTCGGGCACCGCGTCGATGGGGAGCCGGCCGAAGTTGTAAACGCCGAGCGCCGCGATCGCGAGTGTCACCGCGATCACCGCCCACCGGTTGCGAATCGAGAGTCCGATGATTCGTTCCAGCATGCCGACTCCTAGTGCTCGTGGCCGGCTTCGGACTTGCCGAATTCGGCCTTGAAGATGAAGCTCCCGGCGGCCACGTAGTCCTCGCCCGGCGCGAGCCCTTCCACGACTTCGATCAAGTCGGCGCCGCGCCGTCCGGTGACGATCGGGCGCGCGGTGAACTCGTTCATGCGCCGGACGAAGACGACTTCGCGCCCTTCGACGGTTTGGATCGCGCCGTCGGGGACGGCTACCGGAACGCGTTCCTCGGAGACCGTGATGTGCGCGGTGACGAACAACCCCGGTTGCCACAGTCGCTCGGGATTGGGGAGGACCATGCGCGCGACACCGGTTCGGGTAGACTCGCCCACGATCGGACCCACGTAGTCGATGGTGCCGCGCGCGGTCGCGCGCACGCCGGGCGACGTAATGCGCACCTTCTGGCCGCGCTTCACGTCGGTCAGGAAGCGCGCGTACACGGAGATGTTGACCCACACCGTGGAGAGGTCCGCGACCACGAAGATGTCGGCGTCGTCGCGCACGAACTCCCCGAGGGCCACGTGCTTCTCGATGACGGTGCCGTCCACCATCGATACCACGTCGTAGGCCGCGGCACTGACGTTGCTCTGCACGACGGCCAGCACTTCGCCCGAGCGCACGGGGTCGCCGAGGGCCTTGTTCACCTGCAGAACCACGCCGGGGAAGCGCGGCACGATGTGCGCCACGCGGTCGGCGTTGAGCACGACCTCGCCCGGAAGGTCGATCTCGACGCTGACCAGCCCGGGCCCGGAGCGCGCGATCTCGACGCCGTTGGCCTCGAACGCGTCGGGCATCATGGTTACCTTGCCCAGGCTGGTCGGGTCGTGCTCGTGGCCGTGGTCGGCGTCGTGGTCCTCCGCGTGCTGGTCGGTGGCGGCCTCGCGCGAGCATTGGACGCTCGCGAGCACGAGCGCCACGCACGCGGTGGCCAGCACCGAGAATCGCGAATGCTTATTCATTGCCCATCAGCTCCTCGAGGGTACGGCCGGTCAATCTCTCGATCGCGATCGTCTCATCGACGATGGCGAGTCGCGCGTCGTTGGCGTCGTTATAGAGGGCGATCAGCGCGCGCTGTGCTTCCAGCAGGTCGGAGTAGCTGACGCGCCCTATGGCGTAGGCGGTGCGCATGTTGTCGAGCGCGGTCGCCAGCGCGGGCGCCACGATGTCCTGGGTCTTGTGCAGGCGGTCCTGGAGCACCGCGAGGGTGGTGATGCGCGCGACGAGGGCGCTCGCCACACTCGCCCGGGCGGCGTCGACCTCGATCTCCGCGGCCCGCCCGCGCGCTTCCGCCGCGCGCGTCGCCGCCGATCGCCGGTCCCAGACGGGAAGCGGGAGTCCCACCGCGAACAGCAAGGTCGACGCGTCGTCGGCTTCGACCCGGCGTGCGCCGGCGGCGAGGGTGAAATTGGGAACCCGCAGGCTGCGTTCGAGCGCGGCGTCGGCGCGCCGCGCGGCGCTCGCGATCCGCAGCCGCGCCACCGACGGGCTGCGCGCGGCCCACGCCTGCGTCGAATCGGTCGGGAGCACGGAGCGCACGAACGGCAGTTCGCTCGTCACCGGTTCGTCGAAGCCGGTCGATTGGCCCCACAACGCCGAGAGCGCGACGCGCGCGCTGGTTCGCTCCGCACGGGCGGTGTCGATGGCGAGGCGCGTTCGCGCGAGAGCGGCGTCGGCGAGGGCCGCGTCGGCGGTCAGGGCGGCTCCCGCTCGCACGCGGTCGCCGGCCGCGCGCGCGAGGTGCGCCACCAGGGCTTCGGCTTCGACCGCAAGACGGATCCGTTCCTCCGCGTGTACCACGGCGGCATAGCGCGCCTTCGCGTCCAGATAGACCGCGAAGGATTCGGACGAGGCTTCGAGCGCTGCCTCGTCGACCGCGCTGGCCGCCTGATCGACTCGCTTCGCGCGCTTACCGCCCAGCTCGAACTCCTGCGCGAGCCACAGCGAAAACTCGGATTGGTCGAGCCCCGAATAGCCGCCGTTGACGTTCTCGGCCTCGGCCAGCAGGGCGGGGTTCGGCCATGCGCCGGCTTGGTCGACCAACGCCGTCGCGGCCGTCACGCGGTAGGGAATCGCGCGCAGCGCGGGGCTGCCGAGCTTGATTCGCGTCAGGACCCCGGAGAAGGAAAGCGTATCGGGCCGCGCTGCCGCGGAATCGGGAACCGAGTCCCACACCGACGACGTCGCCGCGCGTGCGCCGGCACCCGCGGACAAGGCGAGAAGTAGAAACACGACTAGAACCATGCGACCACGCTCCACCGTCAGAGCACCAATAACAACGAAGCTGCGCCCGCGGACACCGCGAGACGCTCACGAACGAACACTGGAAGCCCGCGTGCGCGGGCCGGGGATCAACAGCGGATGACGATGGTGGACAGAATGAGGGAATGGAGGCCGTTGAGAGTTTCGGTCGATCGCGCATGAGTCGTGCTCGTCGCGAGCAAAGGCACGACGGGCAGTACGAAGTACGGCATCGTCGGGGGATTCGGGGTGGCGACGCGCTTGAGGGTCAGCGAGTGCATCGCCAAGGAGATATCGAGACATCCGTCGCAATCGTCCGCGGTCCTCGCGCTGAACGCGACGTCGGCCGTCGCGTGCTCGGACTCGCAACAGACGGCCTCCTGGCGTTCCAAACGCACGTCGCCCGTGGGCTCCATGCACAGCACCAAGCTGGGCCGCAGCAGAGTGGAAGCGACGAATGCCACGAGGAGGAGATTTTTCATGAGCGTGGAGTATACACCGCCGGCGTCCCTGGGTCCCGGCGCGCGCGCAAAAAGCCAGAAACGTGCCAGCCGGGCCCCGTCATCCGGGCTTATCCCGCCGCTTCGCGGGCGAAGCCGGCGAAGTTCTCGACTTGCTGGACCGCGTAGGCGCGCAGGTCCTTGACCACGCCGGCCAGGAGATCCTTGGCCGGAGACGGCGAGAAACGCGACAGCGTGTCGCCCGCGCGCTCCAGGTGTCGGTCGATGACTTGGTGGGTCTGCGCGATGGCCCCGTACTCCAGGCACAAGCCCACGAT
>DASPGK010000017.1:0-4476 GCA_035620655.1 Candidatus Krumholzibacteriia bacterium | reverse complement strand
CGGGACCGAGGGCTTCGCCGAATACGCCCGCCATCGCGGTCTTGATCTCGACCGTTCGCCCGGTCGTGCTCAACTCCCAGTTCAGTACCGCAAACTCCCCGATTACCGACGCATCCTTGGGGAACTGAGTGGTGACGCGCAATCCGGCGGCCCCGAAGCGTTGGGCGAAGAGCGCGTTCTCGGCGCGCCGCAGCATCGTCGAGACGTCGTCGAGAAGTCGGCTGGTCGCGATGGTGGCGTCGGCACCCGGGTAGGCGACCCGGTCCTCGGCCGACCAGAACGAGCTCGCGCGCAGGTTGTCGCGCAGCTGCGAAAGCGCGGTGTAAGTGGTGCGCACCGACTGCTCTCCGATGTTCACGGGCGAGACGGGGAAGCCGCGCGAGAGCGAACGCACGTCGGGCAGGCACTTCTCGAGGCGCACGAGCTCCGGGTCGGTGAACTTCTTCGACCAGCGGGCGACCGCGAAGAAGAGGTCCAGCGCGATGTCGGGATCCCTGAGCGGACGGTCGATCATGGCGCGCTCGGTGGCATAGAGCGAGATCGATTCCGACGTGGAGCTCGAGAGCACGCGCAGGCCGCGCAGCGCATCGGCGGAGTCGTCGTGGTCGGTGGTGCGCATCACGGTGACGCCGACCAGCCGCTCGACCGCGCGCTGGGTCGGACCGACCTCGGTGTCCGATCCGCGCGCGGCAAAGTCGGTGGCCCAGCGCATGAGGTGGCGCGAGACGACGGCTTCGGCGTGGTTGGGACCAATGAACTCGTCGAACACGACGGGCAGGGCCGCGAGCGCGCTCCACTGGCGGACGCTGCGATTGGTGGCCGCGTCGTTGGGAAAGAAATAACTCGCGTCCGAGTCGAAGGTGCCTGCCACGACCGAACGCCCGACCGCGCGCGAGCAATCGTACCAATACAACGCGGGCAGCACGCGACGCAGTTCGAAGTTGGCGCGGGAAAGAGCGCGCAGGTCGATGGCGAGCAGTGCGTTGTACGCCGGGTCCTCGGCGCGGGCGTCCTTGCCGCCCCACGGTGCGGCCGATTCGACCAGACGGTCGCCGTCGCGGTCGTGCGCGGTGATGAGGTACGTGTAATACTGCCCGATCGAGAACGCGGCCTGGCTCAGCACGCCCTTGTTGCCGGTGGCGTAGAACGCGTCGAGCGACATCGAGGCCATCAGCGGGTGCGCCGCGAGCCCGGCGTGGGCGTGGGTGAACGCGTAGGCCCCCGAGTCCTTCTGGGTTAGGAAGACGCCCCCGAGGTCGAGTTCGATGGCACGCGCGGTGGGGTCCGAAATGCGCGCGCTCGAGGACCTCGGGGACGTCATCGTTTGGGCCTGGGCCGCGTCGGCCGCCACCCCGGTGGGCAGCATGAGGACCGTCGCCGCCACCCGCGCGAAGACGATCTGGCGGATGAGCGGTGCAATGCGCGCGAAACGGCGCGGCGAAAAGCGGTCGACCCAGTTTACAAGTGTCTTTTTAATCATGGGATTACGCGGGCGCACGACTACCCCCCGGCCGCCTTGCAAAGAGCGCACCGAACCCCGGCCTGCTCCCCTAGTTTTTCTTGACGATGGGGACCCCGTCGGATAGGCTACGGACCGAGCAACTTATTGAGATTGCAGTCGTTAATCTGCAGGTCCCGGGTGTCGCGCGCGCCGCGTCGAACGGGACTCGAAGGGGATCGTGTCCTCGCGCGTCGCCATTCTCGATGCAAAACGGACCCCCATCGGCAAGTTCCTCGGTGCATTTCGGAATCAGTCCGCGGTGAGTCTCGGCGCCGACGTCGCGCGAGCGACCATCGCGTCGTCCGGAGTCGCCGCGGGCGACGTCGATGAAGTGTGGTTCGGCCACGCCCGCCAGGCGGGCAACGGCCCCAACCCCGCGCGCCAGGTGAGCGTGCGCGCCGGCATTTCCGAAACCGTGCCCGCGTATACCGTCAACGCCGCGTGCGGGTCGGGATTGAAGGCGATCGCGCTCGGCGCCGATTCGATTCGACTCGGGCGCGCGTCGCTGGTCGTCTCCGGCGGCATGGAGAACATGTCGCAGGTGCCGTTTCTCCTCGATCGCGTGCGCACGGGATACCGGCTGGGGCACGCACCCTTGGTCGACGACATGTACCGCGACGGCTTCTTGTGCCCGCTGTGCGACATGGTGATGGGCGAGACCGCCGAGGTGCTGGCGGAGGAATTCAAGATCACGCGCGCCGAGCAGGACGCGTGGGCGGCGATGAGTCAAAACCGCGCGGAACGCGCGGCGAAGGCCGGCCTCTTCGCGGATGAAATCGTTCACGTCACCGTGGGCGGTGAGCGCGGCGAATCGAAGATCGTGGACCGCGACGAACACCCGCGCGAGGGTGTGACCGCCGAAGCTCTGGCGAAGCTCGCTCCCGTCTTCAAGAAAGGCGGGACCGTCACCGCGGGCAACGCGTCCGGCATCACCGACGGTGCGGCCGCGGTGGTACTCGCGTCGGAGCAGGTGGTGAAGGCGTCCGGGAGAGCGCCGCTCGCGTGGGTCCGCGACTTCGTCGCGACCGGTGTCGAGCCGCGCCGCATGGGCATCGGCCCCGTGCCGGCCGTGCGTCAGCTGCTCGAGCGCAACGATCTGGACCTGGGCCGGATCGACGTCATCGAGTTGAACGAGGCCTTCGCGGCCCAGGTGATCGCGTGCGAGCGCGAGCTGCGCTTCGATCGCGAGCGCGTGAACCGCAACGGCGGTTCGATCAGTCTGGGTCATCCCATCGGGTGCTCGGGGACGCGCGTCGTGGTGACGCTCGTGCACGAGATGCGCCGCGCCGGGGCCAAGCTGGGAATCGCGACGTTGTGCGTCTCGGGCGGAATGGGCATGGCGATGCTGGTGGAGCGCGCGTGATCCACGCCGACCGAAAGGAAGAGTGCATGCTCAAGCATGGGTTCGCCGACGGTGTCGCGACCATCACGATCGCCAACCCGCCGGTCAACGTGCTGACGGTCGCGATGCTGCGCGAGATGGCGGCCGCCATCCGCGAGGCCGAGCGCGCCAAGGTGCTGCTGGTCAACTCCGAGGGCGGCGTGTTCAGCGCCGGCGTGGACGTCGGCGAGCACCGCGAGCCCCACGCGGCCGAGATGATCTCGGCCTTTCGCGCCGTATTCGACGCCCTCATGGAGTTCGAAGGGATCGCGGTGGCTGCGGTAGACGGCGTGGCACTGGGCGGGGGCTGCGAGCTCGCGTGTCTGTGCGACGTCGTGGTCGCGAGCGATCGCGCCGAGTTCGGGCAGCCGGAGTCCCAGGTGGGCGTGCTCCCGCCGGTGGCGTCGGTGTTGTGGCCGCGCGCATTCGGATACGGCCGCGCCATCGACCTCTTGCTCACCGGCGCTCGCGTCGGCGCGCGCGAAATGCACGACGCCGGGCTGGTGAGCCGTGTGGTCCCGCACGCGCGCTTCGACGCGGCCGTCGCATCGACCGTCGAGCAATACCGGACCATGAGCCGTGTGGTGGCGAGCCACGTCAAGCGTGCCTGCCGCATCGGCGCCGGCGAAGTGGGCGCCGCGCTCAAACAGGTCGAGGCGTTGTATCTCAATTCGCTGATGAAGTCCAAGGACGCGGACGAAGGACTGCGCGCGTTTCTCGAAAAACGCGCGCCGAAATGGAGAGACCAGTAACCGCGGCGAGGTTCGAGAGAAAGGAATCAAGATGAAGAAGGTCGGAGTGGTTGGTTGCGGTTTGATGGGCTCGGGCATCGCGCAGATGAGCGCGCTGAACGGCTATGCGACCATCGTGGTCGAGGTCAACGACGAGATCCTGAAGAAGGGCATGGCCAGCATCCAGGACTGGCTCGAGAAGGGCAAGAAGCGCGGTAAGGTCACCGACGAGCAGATCGAGGCGGTCAAGAAGAACCTCTCGTCGTCGACCCAGCTCTCCGCGCTCAAGGATTGCGACATCATCGTCGAGGCCGTGACCGAGAACACCGAACTCAAGAAGAAGGTGTTCAAGCAGCTCTCCGACGTAGTGCGCGACGACGCCATCCTCGCCACGAATACATCCTCGATCTCGGTCACCGAACTCGCAACCGTGGTGAAGAATCCCGAGCGCATGGTCGGCATGCACTTCTTCAACCCGGTGCCGATCATGAAGCTGGTCGAGATCATCCGGGGGCTCGCCACCACCGACGCGGTCATGGCCGCGAGTCGCGAGTTCGCGCTCTCGCTGGGCAAAGAGCCCATCACGTGTCCGGACACGCCCGCCTTCGTCGTCAACAAGCTCTTGATCCCGTACCTGCTCGACGCGGTGCGCATGGTCCAGGACGGCATCGCGACGCCCGAAGACGTCGACAAGGCCATGGTGCACGGCTGCGGGTATCCCATGGGGCCGATCACGCTGCTCGACTACGTCGGGCTCGACACGACGCTGCACGCCGCCGACGTGATGTACGCGGAGTTCCGCGAGTCCAAGTACGCGTCGCCCGTGCTCCTGCGCCGCATGGTGCAGGCGGGACGCTGGGGCC
>DASPGK010000016.1:0-4537 GCA_035620655.1 Candidatus Krumholzibacteriia bacterium | reverse complement strand
AGGATGACGTGGCTCACACGCAGCTTCCTCCCGACTAGCTAGTTTCTCGTGTCATATACGCAAAGCGCCCCACTTCCAGGGAGCTAAAACAACACTGGTCGCTGATCGATCCAGGGGCCCGCGTATTGCTGGTTTCCTTGTTTTCAATGCCAAAAAACGCGCAGCAAAAATGAGCGCCGTCAAACTCGTCCCACGGTACTGATGTAAAAATCAGTCCTTGCGTACCACTCGCGGCACCAATCCAAACGACGTCATTACCAAACTGATCGACTACTTTCTCGACAGCATAGTAGGCTTCGCTCGGAGCCGCGCTCCCAAAACCCTGCTCATAATCGTCAGGGAACGTGCCGTAGTCCGGAGCGTATTCCCAATGCACCTGCCCCTCAGTGGCCTGGGGCCACCTTATCCACCCAACCTGGATATGGCAGTCACCATTCTGGCCTCCCTTCTGGTTATCGATGCCGCCCCAAGCCGCCAGTGCTTCTGTACCTATCGCGGGACGGTATTCAATATACCCCCGCGAGCCCGTGTACCCAGCTATGCTGCCGGGCTGATGATATCCCGTGTACGTTACATAGGATTGAAGAGGGCCGGTCTGCGCGATAGCGGATGACGACGAGAGTGCCGTTGCCAGGAGAGACATCAAAATTGGAGGTGTGAACGAGCCTAGTGTACTCCTTCCAAGTCGTTTCTGAAGCGCCGCAGCTTCTCCCGGGTAGCGGGCGAGGTTCTCCACTCGAATTACCCCCTATCAGAGTCCTGTGATCGGTGTCAACAATACAGCTATCGACCGAAGAACCACGCCCTTCGCAGAAAGGTCCGATGCCGCAAGATTGACCTGCGCAACGACGATCGCCAACACCCCGCAGGTTTTCCGGCTGACTGTCCTATCACTCCGTCTCCTTCCCCTTCACCATCGGTACGAAGCGCACCGCCGTGATGACGTGCTTCGTCACCTCGCCGCCCTTCTTCTTTTCTATCAATAGTAGCTCCTGAAACGACGTGCCCACCGGGACCACCATGCGGCCGCCTTCGGCCAGTTGGTCGACGAGTGCCTGCGGAACCTCCGGCGGCGCGGCGGTCACCACGATCGCGTCGAAGGGCGCCTGGTCGGGCCATCCTTTATAGCCGTCCCCGACGCGCACGGTCACGTTGGCGTAGCCGAGGTTCTTCAGGCGCTCGGCGGCCTCGCGTCCGAGCGCCTCGACGATCTCGATCGAATAGACTTCCTTGACGAGCTTCGACAACACGGCGGCCTGGTAGCCCGAGCCGGTCCCGATCTCGAGTACGCGGTCGGTGGCTTTGGGCTCGATCGACTCGGTCATCAAGGCGACGATGTAGGGCTGGGAGATGGTTTGTCCGTGACCGATGGGGAGCGGGTGGTCTTCGTACGCTTCGGAGATTTCTTCCGGCGGAACGAAGAGGTGGCGCTTGACCTCGCGCAGCGCTTTCAGAACGCGCTCGTCCTCGATGCCGCGCCGCTCGATCTGGCGATCCACCATTTTCTCGCGCTGTTCGGTCATGTCCTGCTCGCTTTGCGCGCCGGTGCTGCTCGCCCACATCGCCGCGCACACGCCGGCCGCCCACCACGCACGCGCGCGCATGGCGTCACAGATCGCCGGCTTCGGCGCTGGGCCCGTCTCCCTCGACCGAGAAGCGCGCGCGCATCTCGCGGATGGAGAGGCGCATCGCTTCGAACTGCGCGCCGTCGAGGGAGTCTTGCGGGTACGGATTCGACTGCGGGAGCTGGGCCACGAACGCCCACGCGCCGAAACTTTCGATCAGGGTGCCGACGGGCGGGTGCGGTGCGGCGTCGATGCGCGTCCAGGCGTCGCTCGAGAACACGACGATGCGGCACAACAGCGCTTCCTCGTGCCCCGGTTGGTCGGGGCGGTACTGGATCGCGACCCAGTGCGCGGCACCCGGCTGCTCCGCCGCGGCGGCGTCCCCCGCCTTGGCGTCCACGCGATAGCGCGCCTGCGGCCACGTCGAGGGCGGGTCGAACCGCACGCCCGCCTCGCGCACGACGACCGGGGGGCCGTTCTCATTGGTCGCCACGACCGCGCTGTCGGAGCGCGCGGCTTGCTCCTGCGACGCGTCGCGCTTCGAGCACGCCGTCACGCCGAGCGCCACGAGGAATAGGATGAGAAATTGAACTCGCATGCTTATGGGGTCCCGCCTATCTTGCCCCTATGATAACGCAGCGCGGCCGTCCCACCAACACCTGCCGTACCGCGTGGGCGGTCGCCGCCGGGGCGTTCATTCTTATGCTGGCCGGTTGCGGTGACGAAGGCGACCCCGTCGACCCGGACGGGCGCCTATGCGACGGCGAGACCGGCGTCGGCCTGCTCATCGAAGGACGCGCCGACCCGCTCGAGTTCTGCGTCGACGACCCCGACGTCTCCGTCGTCCTGACCTCGCAGAACCGCTACGACGTCCAGGCCCAGGTCTCCAACGGAGCGGGCGTGTTCGTGGTGCGCATGGTATTTGCCGTGCGCTCGTTTCCCGCGACCCTCCGCATCACCGAAGACCTGGCCGAAGCCGTCGCCGACATCGACGCGGTGTGGCTCTACTACCAAGAGATCCCCGCCGGCGGCGACCCCATCGAGTCCTTTGTCGTCGACGCCGGGACCTTCACGCTCTCCTTCGTCGACGAAGACGTGGCCACCGGCGTGATCCGGGGCGTCGTGTTCGACATGCGCGACTTCACGACCGGCGATCCCGCGGGCCAGCGCGAGTTCTCGGAGGGCATCTTTTCCATATCCACCAAGGAGCCGACCGCGGCCCCACGCGTCGCGGCGACCGCGCGTTGACGATCGCCCGCCCGAGAGGGTAATCTCTCGCGCGTGAGTATCTTCCTCGCCATCGATTTCTCCGCTCTCTCGGGCACCACCCGCGCGCTCGTGGTGGCGGGCGGGATCGTGCTCGGTTCGAGCCTCCTGGGTCTCGTCATCGAGCGCGTCTTGGTCGCGGGACTCCGCCGACTGGCTGCTTCCACCGACGTCAAGTTCGACGACATCGTCGTATCGTCGCTGCGCGGGGTGGCGCGCTGGGGGTTCTTCCTGCTCGGCCTCTTCGCCGCACTCCCCGCGCTGCCCATTCCCGTGAGCTTCAGCGACGAGATCACAATGGTCGGACGCCTGACCGTCCTCGTGTTTGCGTTCATCATCCTCGGTCGTTTTGCGAGCGGGATCGCGGCCCACTATGCGCATCGGTTGTTCCCGTCGTCGGTCAGCCTGACCAAGATCGTCGTCAACGCGGTCGTGATGACGATCGGGTTGTTGATCATCTTCCAGACCATCGGGATCAAGATCACGCCGATCCTGGGCGCGCTGGGCGTGGGCGGCCTGGCGGTGGCCCTCGCGCTGCAGGATACACTGGCCAACTTCTTCTCGGGACTGCAGGTCATGGCCTCCAAGCAGATCAACCTGGGCGACTACGTGCAGCTCGACGGCGGCCAGGAGGGTTTCGTCAGCGACATCGGCTGGCGCGCGGCGACTTTGAAAATGCTCAACAACAACGTGGTCATCGTTCCGAATACCAAGCTCGCGCAGGCCATCGTCACCAACTACTCGCTCGAGGAGCGCGACTTCGCGGTGCGCATGACCATCGGCGTGGCCTACGACAGTGACCTCGAAAAGGTAGAGCGCATAACCATCGAAGAGGCGCGCAACGTGGTGGGGCGGCTCGAGGGAACGACGAAGAACTTCGACCCGGTGGTGCGCTACCACACCTTCGGGGACTCCGCCATTCTGTTCAACGTGATCATGCGCTACCAGGACTACGGCGCCCAGTTCCTCGCCCAGCACGAGTTGGTCAAGGCGCTCAACAAGCGGTATCGGGACGAAGGCATCGAGATTCCCTTCCCGATTCGGACCGTGGTAATGCGCGGGGGCGCACCCCCGAGCTAAGACTATTTCTTCGCGCGCGCCGGGAGCACGCGCCGAAGCCCGTCCGGCGGCGGCGAGCGCAGAGCCTCCGGCCGCTCCAGCGTCTTCACGTCGTAGGCCTCGCGCAGGCGATCAAGATACGGCGCGAGATTCCCCAACACCCACACGCTCGGCGTCCCATCGCGCGCGGTCACCGCGGCGATCTCGGCGCCGTCGGGACTCCACGACGGCATGCCCTCGCCCGTGCGCGAGTACGTGAGCATGAGCGCGCGCCCGTCGCTCGCGCCGACCAAGTAGAGGTGCGCCACGCCCCAGTCGAACGCCTCCACGACCACCACGTTTTCGTCCGGGCTCCACGACGCCGACGAGATCACTCCACGCGGCTCGAACACCCCCATGCCTTTACCGGCTTCGAGATTCCAAAAAATGAGCCGCCCCTCGAGGTCGACCCAGGCCAGTCGATTCCCCGACGGAGCCAAGCTCACCAAGTCGGCGACGGCCCGCGCCGGCGAGACGCGCGCGGGCTCGCGCGCGCCCGGTGAGAGCAACCACGCCGCGGGCGTTCCGTCGCGGTCGCTGCAGAACGCGAACGCGGCCGTGGCGCGCGCGAACGCGGGGCTCCATTCGTGCGACGTGGTGCCGGCGAT
>DASPGK010000015.1:0-5263 GCA_035620655.1 Candidatus Krumholzibacteriia bacterium | reverse complement strand
GCGCCGACCGGCGGCGCCGGCGCGGGGGTACCCGAAAGCGCGCGGAACTGCTCGCGCGCCCATTCGTTGGACGGATCCTGGGCCAGGATCGCCTGCAGCACGTCGGCCGCTTCGTCGCGCATCCACTCGTTCGACTCGAGCAGGCGCTTGGCCGACGACTCGAGGTCCTCGATGCGTCGCGCTTCGTGCTGGGCGGAGATCTCCGTGCGCAGGCGTTGATACTCTTCGCGCGGGTCCTTCGTCAGGGCCAGGTCGACGTTGGACAAGGCCGCGTCGCTCTGGCCGAGTGCGGCCAGGCAGCGCGCCTTGGCGGCGTAGAAGCGCGCGTTGTCGGGGTCGATGGTCAAGAGGAGCGAGAGGCGCGGCAGCGCCGATTCGTACTCGGCCGCCGACATCAGCGAGTCGGCTTGGCGCGCCAGCGACGCACGGAGCCGCTGTTCGACTTCGTTGCGCGCCTCGGCGATGTCGTCGCGCCCGGGTACCAGGGTCCCGGCCCGGATCAGCAGTCCGCGCGCGTATTCGAGCCGGCCCGTGCGCCGATAGAGCGCGGCCAATTCGCACATTGCGTCCACGTCTTCGGGGTTTCGCAGCAGAACCTCCTGGTAGTAAACCTCGGCCAGCGTGACGTGGTTCATGTTGACGGCCGCGCGACCCATGTCCAGGAGTTCCTCGCGCGTCGTCGTTGCGTCGAATAGTGCCTCGTTCTTCCATTCGCCGGCGAGGCCGGACGAATCCTGGGCGCCGGCCGGGAGGGCGGCGGTGAAGGTGATTCCAACCAGGAAAACGACGAGGACGAGGCGCGGCATAACCGGCAGCAAATCGCAACATTCGTACCAGGGAAGGAAGGTGCGGCCGCACCCTGGGGGCGCCCTACTGGCGCGATTCGGATGCGCCGGACGCGAGCGCGTCCTTGGTCCACGCGTCGACGTCGGCGAAGTGCGCGGGTTCGCGCAGGAGGGAGACGCCGTGGCCCGCCGATTGGTAGATCTTCGTCGTCACCGGGGCGGGATCCAGCGTCGCCTTGAATGCGCGCAGCGAACGCGTCGCGTAGATGTCTTCCTCGCTCGCGAGCGCGAACGCGGGTCGCGGGGGACGGAAGGAGAAGGCGGAGGCCAGCTCGCGATCGTCGTCGGGAAACACGGGGGAAAGATACACGACGACCGGGGCGAGGTTGTGCTCGTGGATGGCGCGCTCGACGACGACGCACGCGCCCCCGGCCGCGACCACGGCGATACGCGACGGATCGATCTTGCGCCTCTCGGTCAGGTATGCGTACGCGGCCGCGACGTCGGACGGCAGCTCGGCGGCGTGCTGCGGCGGCAGCCGGTCGGACGCCGGCAGCGAGTCGCAACGACTGTCGCCTTGGCCGCGCAAGTCGACGGTGAGGGTCGTGATGCCGTCGAGCGCGAAGAGCTGCGCGTACGGCGTGTAAGCCGAGCGCCGGCTGTCCAGGTCGGGAACGAAGAGGATCGCGGAGGGCCCCTGGCCGGGGCGCAGGGTGGCCTCGAGGCGAACGCGGCCGCTGCTCTCGAGCTCGATTAGCTCCGCGTTCTCGCCCGCGAGGGTCTGCGCGCGCCGCGTGCGCGCGTCGCGCACGGCCGCGTCGGTCATGCGGCCGACCTCGCTCGCGTCGACGCGCTTCTTGTCGCGCGTAAGCATCGCGACCAGCGCGCTCTGATCGTCCGGATTGGATGCACCGGTCTCGCCGATCAGCTCGAGCAACGCGGCCTTGGCTTCTTTGTGCCTCCCGGTCTCCGACAAGCAGCGCACGCGCGTGCGAACCGCGTCTTCGGCGGCGTCTTCGTCGGCACGCCGTTCCGCTTCCTCCGCGACCCGAAGGGCGTCGGCGCACTGACCGGCGTCGGCGAAGGCGCGGGCCCGGATCGCGTACGTGCGACCGAGGTAGGGAGGCGGCGAGGGCGCCGAGTTGGCCCACGCGATGGCGGCGCGTGTCACTTCCAGCGCGCGCTCGGGGTCCTTGCGCTGGTCGAGCAAGAACGCCGCGAATGCGTTCGACGAGGCGACGTCGTAGGGATAGAAAACGAGAATGCGCTCGTACGCCGCTTCGGCGGCATCGATGCGCCCGGCCGCCACGTAGAGCTCGGCGAGCCAGCGCAGCGTCACCGCCTGCTTCTCGGCCGAGGCGTCGCCGCCGATCATTCCTTCCAACTCCGCGATGCGCTTCTCGATCGCGGCGCGGGTGTCGATGGTGCCGTCCGATTGCGCGAAAACGGGCGCGGCGAGCGCGATGAGCGCGAGACCCACGAACGCTGCCCGGCGGGTCCTGTCGCCTCTCACCCCGCCGCCTGGCGCGGCGGGGGCCCCAGCCGCGCCACCCGCCGGGGAACGCTCGGCCGACGACATCATAGCCCGAGCTCGTCGGAGATCCCGCGCATCGCGGTGATCACGTTCCGGATGTGCTCGTCGAGCGGAATCCCGAGCAACTCCGCTCCCGCGGCGATGTCTTCGCGCGACACGTTGCGCGCGAAGGCCTTGTCCTTGAGCTTTTTCTTCACCGACGACGGCTCGACTTCCTCGATCTTCTTGGACGGCCGCACCAGTGTCACCGCGGTGACGAAGCCGCACAGCTCATCGACCGCGAACAAGGTCTTGCGCACCGGCGTGTCGCGGGGCACCCCGGTGTGGTCGGCGTGGGAGAGAATGGCGTCGATGAGGTCGGCGTCGTAGCCCTTGGCGCGCAGGATCTCCGCGCCCTTGAAGGGGTGGTCGTCGAGCGACGGATAGCGCTCGTAGTCGAAGTCGTGGAGGAGCCCGACCACCCCCCAGCGTTCCGCGTCTTCGCCCAAGCGCGCGGCGTAGAACCGCATGGCGGCCTCGACCGCGTAGGCGTGCTTGCGCAGACTCTCGCCTTGGGTGTGCTCCTCGAGCACGGCCAGCGCTTCGTCCCGCGACGGATACGACAAAGGAACTTTCCTTACTACGGCGGTTTGCGAGTTGGTAGGATGATCGCCTATATTACGCTGTCGAGTTGCCACACGATGATAGTATGAACGCGCCCACGAGTTCCAAAGAAAAACGCCGCATCGCGCTGCGCTCGGTCGTCCGATACCTGAGCCGGTATCCGGGGCGATTGGCGCTGGGCGCCGCCAGCCTGGTCGCGGCCGACGTACTGGTGCTCGCCAACCCGTGGATTCTGAAGACCACCATCGATGCCCTCTCGCGCGGGATCACCAAGCGCGAGCTCCTGACCTACGCCGGTCTGCTGATCGTGATCACCGCGTTCGGCGGGCTGTTCCGCTTCCTCATGCGGCGCATCATGATCGGCGTCTCGCGGCGCATCGAAGTCGACATGCGCGCCGATTTCTTTCGCCACTTGCAGTCGTTGAGCCCGGCCTTCTACCACCGGCATCGCACCGGCGAGCTGATGGCGCTCGCGACCAACGACTTGAACGCCGTGCGCACGCTGGTGGGCCCCGCGGTCATGTACTCGATGAACACGGTCGTGATCGGGAGTCTTTCGATCACATTGATGGCGATCCTCTCATGGAAACTCACCATCGCGGCCCTCCTGCCGATGGTGGTGCTGACGGTCGCGGTCTATTACAGCATTCGCGTCATCCATCGGCTGTTCGAGATCGTGCAGTCGAAGTTCGCGGGCATCAACGCGCGCGCGCAGGAGAACCTGTCCGGCATCCGGGTGGTCAAGGCCTACGCGCGCGAGCCCTACGAGATCGAGCAATTCGCGTCGGCCAGCGAAGACTACGTCCGGGCCAACTTGAAGTTGTTCCGCGTCCAGAGCATGCTGCACCCGCTCCTATCGACGGTGGCGGGGCTGGGCGTGGTCGCGATTCTCCTCTTCGGCGGGCGCTTGGTGATCGAGGGCGAGATCACGCTGGGCACCTTCGTCGCGTTCAACGGGTATCTCACGATGCTGATCTGGCCCGTGATCGCGCTCGGCTGGGTGATGAACATGACCGAGCAGGGGCTGGCGTCGATGCAGCGCATGAACGACGTCATGGCGGAAGCGTCCGAGATCACGGACGCGGGCGTACCCGCGGGTGCGGCTGAGGCGAGCGCCGCGGCCGAAGCCCCGGCCCGGCCCCGCGACGCGTCGATCCGCTTCGAGGACGTGTCGTTCTCGTACGGATCCAACGGCGATCGGGGCGACATCCTGAAGAACGTGTCCTTCGAAGTGAAGGACGGCGAGTCGGTGGCCATCGTCGGGCCGACCGGCGCCGGCAAGACCACCGTGATATCGCTGATCCTGCGCCTCTACGACACCACCCGCGGGCGCGTGCTGGTCGGCGGGCGCGACGTGCGCGAGATTCCGCTGCACGAATTGCGCGACATGGTGGGCCTGGTACCGCAGGACATCTTTCTGTTCTCCGAATCGATTCGCGACAACATCGGCTTCGGCGTGAAAGAGCTGCCCGACCCGGTGCTGCAGGAAGTCGCCAGCACGGCGTCGATCTACGACGAGGTCAACGAGTTTCCGAACCGCTTCGAGTCGATGATCGGCGAGCGCGGCATCAACCTGTCGGGCGGGCAGAAGCAGCGCGTCGCCATCGCGCGCGCGCTGGCGAAGCGGCCGCGCATCTTGGTCCTCGACGACGCGCTCTCGTCGGTGGACGCCACCACCGAGGAGAAGATTCTGGGGTCGCTCGCGGGCGAGCTGGAGAACCGCACCGCGATCCTGATCTCGCACCGCATCTCGACCGCGCGTCAGGCCGACCGCGTCATCGTCCTCGCCGACGGCGAGATCGTCGAGCAGGGGACCCACGACGAGCTGATCGCTCGCGGCGGGCTCTACGCCGACATGCACCACAAGCAGATGCTGATGGTCGCCCTGGAGGGTGCGTGATGACGGAGTACATCCAGGCCGACGAATTACAGGAGAAGCCCTACGACCGCCGCCTGATGACGCGGCTCCTGAGATATCTAAAGCCGTACAAGAAATACGTCGGCGCCAGCATGGTGCTGCTGGTAATCGAGTCGCTGCTCGAATTGGCGCCGCCCTTCATTACCAAGTTCGCCATCGACCGTTACCTCACGCCCACCGGGGACGTCGCGCTCGACATCCGCTACGCCGGCCTGGTGAAGGTCGTCATCGTGCTGGGTGTGGTGCTGCTCGCGGGTTTCGTGTCGAGCTACGCGCACGGTCTCATGATGAGCGTGGTCGGCCAGCGCGTCATGTTCGACATGCGCATGCAGATCTTCAAGCGCCTGCAGCGGCTCGACGTGTCGTTCTTCGACCGCAACCCGGTGGGGCGACTGATGACGCGGCTCACCAACGACGTCGAAA
>DASPGK010000014.1:0-3886 GCA_035620655.1 Candidatus Krumholzibacteriia bacterium | reverse complement strand
ACCCTCACGCCCGAGGCGTACGTGCGCGAGATCGTGTCGGGCCGGCTCTCCGACCCGACGCTGTCGTTTCAACTCAACCGGGGCTTCAAGGTGCTCGGTGTCGTCGCCAACTACATGCGCCACGACCCGTTGAGCCTGGGCTACGCGGCCGTGATCGAGTATCTGAACCCCGAAGTCGCGACCGAGGAGGACTACGCGCGCCAGCGAAGGAGTCCGTACTACGCGTAGCTCACGGTTTCGCGGCCGCTAGGCCGCGCGTCGTCACGTACTCCAGGATCGCCGCCAGGGCCGGGTCACGGTTGCTGCGATAGTCGTCGGAGGTCATCTCGGCCTCCAACTCGGGCGCGATCCACACCCGCCTGTCCTCCGAGTACGAGTCCTGCCAATAGCGCGACGACGCGTTCGCCGTGAGCCCGCTGTAGGGCAGGATAATCTCGTTTCCCTCGCCGACGAAGTTGGGACGCGAACCCGTCGGCTCGCCCACGAAGATGGCCGCGGTCTGCCGATCCATCCAGTTACAGAAGTTCTGGCACGCGCTGAAGGTCTCGCGCCCCGTGATGACGAACAGCCTGCCCATCTCGTTGAACTCCGAGTTTGCTATAGCGTGCAGGAGCGGCCGCGCCAAGTTGTTGTTGCCGCCGTTGTTTGTCCGTACGTCGATCACCAGCACGCGCGCCTTCTTGTCCCTTGCGAACGGGACCACCCGGCCGGCGAAGTCCGCCAGCGTCTCGTGCGGCGAATCGATGACGGCGCGGAAGTTCGCATACGCGATCTTCGAATCGTCGAGATAATCCAACGTGAAGTAGCGATCGGGCTGGCGGCGCCACAGCGGCGGCGACTCCGTGGGCGGGGCCATGTCGATCCAACCCGACGGTTCCACTTCGGTATCGTGCGGGCTGCTCCCGAGAAACGGAATCGCCTTGACCGTGATCCGGGTTTCCTTTCCCTTCGCGTCGGCCACCGTCAATACTACGGACTCGAGTCCGTCCGAGATCCCCAGCGCGTCGAGGTACTCGATGCGCGCCAAGTAGCGCGGCCCCATCCAGCGCCCGCCCTGGTCGTTGTCGCGCTGCGCCGTGGTCTGGATGCGCGCCATGGCATCCTTCGCGGAAAGCGCGCCCACCCGAACCACGCGCTTCCCCACTAGTTGCGCGTAATCCGGGTGGGCCGCCTTGACGTACAAACCGTCCTTGAAGTCGAAGAACGTCACGGGCAGCATATGGAACGCGAACTTGCCTTGTCGCGGCGCACTCAATCCCGTGTGACCGTCTCCGATTCGCACCATCAGCTGAATCAGCGCGACGATGATCTCGTGGTCCTTCATTTCGGGGATGCCCCTCGAGACGCGCGCGATCTCCTGGTCCCACTCGGCGCGCGAGATGTGCGCCCATGGATCGTAGTGCGTCTCCGCGACGCGCTTGGTGAGATAATCGAGGTCCATGCGCCAGCCGTCCACGCGCGAGATGTCGAGCGGCGGCGCCGGCAGGATCCGTTTCCGGAACTCCTCCGTGTCGCGGATGCTCACCAGATCGGTATCCTCGCGAATCGATGTCTCGCGGTTGCGAAGCCCGGCCTTGATCGCAAGCTCGAGCCGGTCGATGGCGGGCGTTTGCTCGCCGAGCAGCGCGAAGCAGCACGCCTGGTTGAAGTAGCAGGTGCCGACGAACTGACCGACCGCGATGGCACGATCGTACGCCGCGATCGATTCGCGGTAGTTCTTGAGGTGGTACTCGGCGGTGCCGAGCTCGTACCAAAACAGGCCCTGCTGGGGGTTGTCGGCGGCCAACTCGCGATAGAGCTTGGCGGCGGCCGCCCAGTCCTCCGCCGCGACGGCGGCCAGCGCCGAGTCGAGCTTCCGAGCGGCGACACTATCGGCCTGGGCGAATTGAACTTGCGCGAGCCCCAGGACCGCGGCAAGCAGGACTATCCGAAGGCATGGATTCACGAGCGGGCTCCTTTCGGTGCTGGATTTCTAGCACCTACGGTGGGCCGGGGTGGGAAGTTTCAAGCGGATTGGCGGGTCGTGACCACCAGCGAGCCGGCCAGCCAGTCATAGGGCGCGCGATGCGACTTCGCGAGCGCGATCGCCAGGGCATACCACAGTGCTAGCGCCTGTGACACCGCGAGCCCTGCCATCACCGTCGGGGACGGCCCCATTGGCTCGAGCGGCCAGCCTTCGATGCGAAAGAGACACGAGTGCGCGAGCTGCCACGGCAGGAACTTGACCGCCGCTCGTACGAGCGCACGTGGCTGACTCAAGCGACTATCGTTCGGACCCACCACCGCGAGTCCCGATATTCGCTTTCCCCATGTCGCACGCGACGGCGAGCTCTCGCTGATCGCGAAGTAGAGGATGACGGGAAGGATGGCGACGACGAACGCGAATACGTCCATCGCCGCCGGTTCCGCGGCGACTATCGACTTCTCCCACGGGCCGAATAACTTGCGAGCGCCTAACCCGAGGCCGAGGAGGATCGCCAAGTAGCCGAGGATGACCAGGTAGTCGAGCGCGAACGCGACCACGCGCTTGGACCATGGGGCGGGCCCCAGGGGTCGATCTCGATCGGTTACCACCTAATAATCAACTTCGGGTGCTTGCCGATCTTCTTCTCGAAGGTGGCCGGGTCGAAGTCTTCCGCGTCGACGATGGTGTCCTTGCCGCGGTTGAGCATGATGTTCCAGATCTTGTCCTGGATGCCGTTCTCGCGCGACTCGAGGAGATTCTTGGTCAGCTCCCAGGTCTCGAACAGGCGCCGTCCGATGACGCTGTGCATGCGGATGCCCTTGACGATGGTGCGCTGGAAGTCCTGGATCTTGAAATCGCCCGACTTCAGGCCGAACAGCACCACGTCGCCGCCGCGCCGCACCGATTGCAGTGCATTGTTGACCGACGAGTTGTGGCCGGCCATCTCCATGGCGACGTCGACGCCGTCGATGCCGCTAAAGCGCACCACTTTCTGTACCACATCGGGGTACGCCTTCCAGCCGTTGCGCTCGTCGGCGGCCGCGTCGATCTTGAACGACACCACTTCGTCGGCGCCCAACTTCTCCGCCAGCTCGGCGTTGATGGGATTGGGCTCGATGCCGATCACGCGCGAGGCGCCCAGCGCCTTGGCGATCATGATGGTGAACTGTCCGATGGCGCCGCACCCGAAGATGGCGACCGACTTGCCGCGCAGGTCGACGGCGGTGCACGCGTGCACGGCGTTTCCGAACGGCTCCTGCACCACGGCCACTTCGGGGCGAATCTTGGCGACGTCGGTGCGCCAGATGACACTCGCGGGGAGCTTGATGTATTCCGCGAAGCCGCCGTCGCGTGAGATGCCGATGATGCGCTCGTCGGTGCACACGTGGCGCTGGCCGATCAGGCACTGGTGGCAGCGCCCGCACACGATGTGCGATTCGGCCGCGACCAACTCGCCCTTCTTGAGCCCATAGTGCGCGGCCGCGACCGCCCCTACTTCCGCCACTTCGCCGAAGACCTCGTGGCCGATGACACGCGTCGTCTTGCCTTCGGCCTTGAGCGAATCGTGGATCATGTTCTTGAACGACGAGCGGAACCAGATGCCGGCGTCGGAGCCGCAAAAGCCGGTGAATTTCACCTTGAGAATGACCGCACTCGCATCCAGCGGGTCTTTGGGATCGAGCTCGGGCTTGGCGACTTTCTCGCGGCGGAAGCCGCGCGTCTTGTCCCAACGGTCGCGCTCGGCGTCGTAGACCAGGGCCCACATCTCTTCGCCCACGCGCGGGAGGGTGGGTTTGCCGGCGCGGGCGCCGCCGGCGCGCCGGTCGTGTTTGCGCGCGGGCGTGGACGTTCGAGTGTGCGTTCGCGGTGTGCTCGCCATGTCGGTGTGTGCCTTTCTTCTAGGATTGATCTTCAGCCGAC
>DASPGK010000013.1:0-3784 GCA_035620655.1 Candidatus Krumholzibacteriia bacterium | reverse complement strand
GTATCCGCAAAGCGGTGGCGGGTTTCGTGCTGCCGTTGGGTGCCACCATGAACATGAACGGCACTTCGCTCTTCGAGGGCGTCACGGTGCTGTTTCTCGCCCAAGTGTTCGGAGTCGATCTGTCGCTGGGTCAGCAGGTGCTGGTGATCATGATGTCGGTGATCACGGCGGTGGGCGCGGCGGGCATTCCAGGAGGGTCGATTCCCTTCATCATCATCGTCCTGGGAATGTTCGGAATTCCGCCGGAAGGAATCGCGATCGTGCTGGGCGTGGACCGCATCCTCGACATGTGCCGCACCGTGGTCAACGTGGCCGGCGACCTCGTCACCGCCTCGATCATCGAGCGCATCGAGGCCCGCACGACGGGCTAACGCGCCACGAAGAGCAGCGAGATCGCTGCACCCGCCGCGACCACGATCGCGGTGGGAAGCACGCGAGCGGACAACGCGCGGCTCCCCACCCACCACACCAACCCGGTCTTCACGAGCGTATTTGCGAGCACCGCGATCGTTATGGCCGTGATCGCGATGGAACCGGAGGCGTGGTCGGCTTCGCGCGCCATCGAAAGCGTAATGGCGTCGACATCGGTCAGGCCCGCGAGCGCGGCCACGACGTACACCGCGCGTTCGCTCACGAGCTCCTGCGCGCGATTCACCAGCACCGCCACCGCCGCGAACAGGAGCGCGAACTTGATCGCGAAAGACAAGCTGAACGGGTTCTTGAGGCGCAGGAACTCTGCGGAGGACGGGACCTGGACGCCGGCTCGGTGGTTTGCAGCCGCGCCGCCCACGGCTACCAGCGCCATGACGCCCATCGGTGCCACCAGTCGCACCGCGAGCGTCGGGTTGACCACGAACGCCTCGACGATGACGCGCACGAACATCACCGCCCACGACAGCAGGATGCCGCTTGCCAGCGTCGCGCTCACACCGGGCCCGTCCGCCTCCTGGCTGCGCCGCGAGAGCGAGAGTGTCACGGCGGTGGACGACACCAGCCCGCCCGCGAGCCCCGTCACCGCGGTGCCGCGTTTCGGACCGAGCCAGCGCGCAACCACGTAACCCAGGAGCGACAGACCCGCGATCAAGATCACGAGCCATGTCATCGGGTAGGGGTTGATCACGCCCCACGGGTCGACCGGCCGACGCGGCACCACCGGCAGCACGATGAAAACTACTATCAGGAGCTTGAGCGCGGCGAAGATGTCGCCCCAGCCGATGCGTTCGACCGCCCCGTGCAAGACTTGCCGGAACGCGAGCACCGCGGAAGTCGCGATTGCGAGAGCCACCGCGAGCCGCGGATCGCCGAAGAGCGCCACGCCTCCCAGCAAGTACGCCACCAAGGCCGCGAACTCGGTGGTCAACCCGAACGAGCGGGGCGCGGTGCGCACGTGCGCGCGGTAACCGGCCAGGATGAACGCGGCGCACACCAGCCCGACGCCGGCGAAGAGCAGCGGCTCGCGCGCTTCCCTCGACAACCAGGCCGCCACCGCGCCCGCCTGCGCGATCAGGATGAACGTGCGCAGGCCGGTGGCACTCTCCTCGCCGGACTGGCGTTGCGTCTTCTCGCGCTCGATGCCGATCAAAGCGCCGATCAGAAGCGCGATGACGAATCGAACCAGGGTGGCGTCCACGCGACTATCATAACCTATCCACGCGCCTTGCGTGCCGGTTCCTCGGCTTCGTATAATCCGTGCTCGTTGGCGCGCGCCGGTCGCGCCGGCGAGCACTTCCAACCCGGGGGTTCTTCATGCGTACTTGGATCGTCGCCATCGCAGCAGTGCTTGTTCTGGCTCCGCGCACCGACGCGCGTACCATCGTGCACGCCGGCCGCTTGATCGACGGCGTGTCGAACGCGCCGCGCGAGCGCGTTTCCGTCGTGGTCGACGAGGGTCGCATCGTCGACGTCGTGGCCGGCTTTGTGAACGCCGGTGCGGGCGACGAAGTCGTCGACCTCTCCGACCACACCGTGCTGCCCGGCCTGATGGACATGCACACCCACCTCGCCTTCGAGCTCTCGCGCACGTCCTACATGGACGAGTTCGTGATGAATCCCACCGACGTGGCGATCCGCTCGACCCACTACGCGAGGTTGACTCTCATGGCGGGCTTCACCACCGTGCGCGACCTGGGCGACGACGGCATGACGACGGTGGCGCTGCGCAAGGCGATCGCCACCGGCTTCGCGGTGGGACCGCGCATCTTCACCGCGGGCAAATCGATCGCGACCACGGGCGGTCACGCCGACCCCACCAGCGGCTGGTGCCAGGCGCTCGCGGGCGACCCGGGGCCGCGTGAGGGTGTCGTGAGCGGAGTCGACGACGCGCGCAAGGCGGTCAGACAACGTTACAAGGACGGAGCCGATCTGATCAAGATCACGGCCACCGGCGGCGTGTTGAGTATGGCGTCCAGCGGCGACAACGCGCAGTTCTCCGACGACGAGCTCGCGGCCATCGTGGCCACGGGAAAAGACTACGGGTTTTCCGTGGCCGCGCACGCGCACGGCGCGGAAGGCATGCTGCGCGCGGTCAACGCTGGCGTGGCGTCGATCGAGCACGGCACCTACATGAACGACGAGATCATGAAAGCGATGAAGAAGAAGGGGACCTACTACGTACCGACCATTCTGGCCGGTGTGACGGTGGCCGAGCTCGCGACCAAGGAGGACTATCTGCCCGCAGTGGTTCGGCCGAAGGCCGCGCGCATCGGCCCGCAAATCAAGGACACCTTCACGAAGGCATACAAGTCCGGGGTCAAGATCGCGTTCGGGACCGACACCGGTGTTTCGCCGCACGGCCAGAACGCGCGCGAGTTCGAACTCATGGTCGAGTGCGGCATGCCAGCGATGACCGCGATCCAGGCCGCCACCATGGAAGCCGCCAAGCTATTGCGTATGGAGGACCGACTGGGTTCGATTGAGAAGGGGAAGGTCGCGGACCTGGTAGCGGTGAAGGACGACCCGCTCGCGAACATCTCGACTCTGAAGGATATCCGATTCGTGATGAAGGACGGCGTGGTCTACAAGCGCGACGGCGCCGCCGTGGCGCGCTAACGACCCTTGGGCGGGTCCGTTTCGGCCACGTGGCGATCGATTACGTCGGCTAGGGTGTCGCGCCGCACGGGCTTCGCGACGAAGTCGTCCATGCCCGCCTCGGTGCACTTCTCGCGGTCGCCGGGCAGCGCGTGCGCCGTCATGGCCACGATCGTGGTGCGGCCGCCCGCGCGCGATTCGCGGCGGCGAATCTCGCGCGTGGCTTCGTATCCGTCCATCTCCGGCATCTGGCAGTCCATGAGAACCAGGTCGTACGCGCCCGTCTCGAGCATCTTGATGGCTTCGATCCCGCTGGCCGCGACGTCGACGCGGCACCCGAGCGTTTCCAGCAAGCGCACCGCGACTCGCTGATTGACGAGGTTGTCCTCGGCCACCAGCACCCGCGCGCGCGGGCCCGCCTCGGGGTGCGCGGCCACGTCCTGCGCGCGCGCCTCCGCAATGGTGTGGCGCGTGACGAACACCTCGCGCGCGCCGCGGCGCTTCACACTCCACACCGCCGAGACCACGTCGGCGAGTTGCGACGGCCGCGTGGGCTTGGTGAGGTAGGCGTCGAAGCCGACCGACCGCAACCGCTCCGCGTCGCCCTGCTGGCCGAGCGAGGTGAGCATGACCAGCACGACGTCGGAAACGCGCGGGTCGCTCTTGACCGCGACCGCGAAGGCTTCCACCGGCATGTCGGCGACGTCGTGCGCGACGATCGCGATCCGGTACGGATCTCCCAGCCGGTACGCGGCCT
>DASPGK010000012.1:0-4788 GCA_035620655.1 Candidatus Krumholzibacteriia bacterium | reverse complement strand
CGACGGGACACGACGAGCAGCCGGCTCGCGGTCCGCTCGGTCGCGGGCGCCTGCGCGATCAGCGCGGGCGGGAGATGGTATGAAAAGTCGTCGAGGTGCACGCGCTACCGTTCGATTCGGTACAAGATCACGGTCTCCGTCGAGTCGACCGCGCTGGCGTTGAGCAGCGAACGCGCGGCCGGATCCAGCGTGGCACCGGCACCGTCCACGTTCGGGTAGAACAGCAGGAACCCGGCGCCGCCCGGGGGCGTCTCCGGGAGCGGGAGCACCTCGCGGTCGACGAAATACGCCGTCACGTACGGCGACGACGCGTACACCGGTACGTCGCTCGGGACCGACGCGACCAACTCCCACGCGCGTGCGTGCGTCCAGCGATCGCTCGCGAATTGCGCGGGCTCGTCGTGCCCCGCGCGCACAAGGGTCACCGAGTAGCCGGCGAGCAGCACCAGGGCGGCGCCGAACAGCACCACGAGGAGTTTGGCCGGCGCCGCCATCGGGCGCGCGAAGGCGCGCCTCCCCACCGTCGCCAGGTAAACGACCACCAGCACCAGAATGGGCGACATCATGCGCGTATCGTAGTTGACGTCGAAGTCGAAGAACGAGATCGTGACCAGGACGAAGCCGAGATACGCGGCCGCGCAAAGTCCGGTCACCGTCCAGAAAGAGCCGGGCCGCGCGCGGTGTCGGCGCGCGAGCAGGACGGCCAACGTCGTCACGACCAGGAGAGCCAGCACGCGGGCGCGAAACGGCACCGGCTGCGGCAAGAGCCACAGCGACAGCGAGTCCAGCAGCGCGCGAACGTGGTTCATCGACGGCATGTGCGGTGAGAACGGGCGATCGTGGGCTCGGCTGGCCACGAGCATGTTGCGCACGACCCACACCGCCGTCGGGATTCCGGCCACGACCACGAACGTCAGCGGTCTCACGAATCGCCGCCGTCCCCCCGCGGCGACGTCGCGCAGGGCCAGCACGACCGTGAGTGCCGCGATGAATGCGACCCCCGAGTAGCGATCGACCGCCGCGAGGCCGAAGCACGTGGCCGCCGCCGCGAGGTCACCAACCCGGTCGCGCGCGAGGTAGTCGTGCACCTTCAGGAATCCCGTCAACACCAGCGGGAGGAAGATGGACTCGCTCCAGGCCATGAGGTGGTTGCGAAGGATGGTGGGCGCGACCAGCACCGCGATCATCGCGATCAGCGGAGCGAGCGCGGCGTCGGGCGCGAGCCGCCGCACCAGCAGCGCCGTGACGATCAAGAGCGCGAACAGCGCCAGCGCGTTGACGAGGCGGGCCGCCTGGGTGACGGAAAGCCCGGCCGCCACCGGAAGCGCGATCGTCATGCTGTAGAGGGGCGGCCAGTGGTCGACGGGACCGAAGCGGCCGGTGTCGCCCACACCCACGTACCCGTCTCCATGCCCGATGTGCTCTGCGCCACGCAGGTACGTGATTGAGTCCCGCGACACGCCCACGCCTTCCGCGGTGCCGAACCAAACGCCCCACGCGCCCGCGAGTGCCACGAGCAACCACAGGAGGCGTTCGTTGCGCACGCGCATGCGGGACGCCGGCTAGAGCAGTCGCGTCTCGGCGTCCGCCCCGCCTGGCGTCGCCGTGAGCCCGAGGTGGGTCAACGCGAGAGGGGTGGCCACGCGCCCGCGCGGCGTGCGTTGCAGGAATCCTTGCTGGATGAGGAAGGGTTCGTAGACGTCTTCGAGGGTTTCTTGCTCTTCGCTGACCGCGACCGCGAGCGACTGGATGCCAACCGGGCCGCCGCCGAACTTCTGCACGATGGAGGTGAGAATGCGCCGGTCCATCTCGTCCAGGCCGCGCGCGTCGACACGCAGGCGCCCCAGCGCGAAGTCGGCCGCCTCGCGGTCGATGGTATTCTTCCCCTGCACCTGCGCGAAGTCGCGCGTGCGCTTCAAGAGCCGGTTGGCGATGCGCGGTGTCCCCCGCGAGCGGCGCGCGATCTCGTCGGCGCCGTCGTCGGAGATCTCGATCTCGAGGATGCCCGCCGAGCGCTTGATGATGGTGCACAACTCGGCCGGCGTGTAGAAGTCCAGCCGCATCACGACGCCGAAGCGGTCGCGCAAGGGGGCCGTGATCATGCCCGCGCGCGTGGTGGCCCCGATCAGCGTGAAGGCCTCGATGTTGAGCGTGTAGTGGCGCGCGTTGGGTCCCTTGTCGACGATCAACTCGCACTTCAAGGAGTCCATCGCCTGGTAGAGGTGCTCCTCCAGGATGCGCGGCAGGCGATGGATCTCGTCGATGAATACCACTTGGTTCTTTTCGATGTGGCTCAACACGCCGAGCAGCTCGGCCGCGTTTTGGAAGGCCGGCCCCGACGTGGTCTTGATCGGCACTTCGAGCTCGTTTGCCACTATGTGTGCGAGTGTCGTCTTGCCCAGTCCCGGCGGGCCATACAGCAGCACGTGATCGAGCGCCTCGCCGCGCTGGCGCGCGGCATCTATGAAGACGCGCAGGTTCTCCTTGAGCTCGGTCTGCCCGACGAACTCCTCGAGCTTGCGCGGGCGTAGGAGCGCGTCGCTCTTGGCGTCGTCGGCCGCGATGGCGGGGTTGGTCAGTCGTTCGGTCATGTCATCCTCGGCTCGCGTACTTGAGCGCTTCGCGCACCACGTCTTCCACCGTGGCCTCCGCCTCCGGGTGCCACTCCATGCGATCCAGTACCGCCTCCGCCGCGCTCCGCGTCATTCCCAAGGACGTGAGCGCGAGCAGGACTTCTTCGCGCACCCCGCCCGACACCGGAGCTTCCGGCTCGTCGGTGCTCGTCAGGTCATCGAGCTTGTCTCCCAGTTCGATCCCCAGACGCTCCGCCGTCTTCTTCCCGATCCCCGGAATCTTGGAGAGAAACGCGGCGTCGCCCTTCTTGATGGCGGTGACCACGCGCGCCGCCGGGTGCAGCGAGAGCACCGCCAGCGCGAGCTTGGGCCCGACACCGGAGACTTCGATCAATTTGAGAAACAGCTCGCGGTCATCGCGGTGCAGGAAACCGAACAGGCTCAAGCGGTCCTCGCGCACCACCAGGTGGGTGTGGAACACGACCTCGGCGTCGGTGGGCGAAAGCGCCTCGCGGTCTTTTTCGGGAATCGCGACCTCGAAGCCCACGCCGCCCACTTCGACCACGCAGCGCGGGTGCGCGCTCACCACACGGCCGCGTACGCGCGAGATCACGCGCCCTCCCAGTCGCGACGCTTGAAGGCGTGACACATCGCGATAGCGAGCGCGTCGGATTCGTCCGCGCGCTCGGGTGGATTGCCGAGGCCGAGTATCTTGACCAGCATGTAGCTCACTTGCGACTTGTCGGCGGCCCCGTTGCCGGTCACCGACTGCTTCACCTCGCGCGCGGAGTATTCGTACACGGGAATACCGGCCAGCGTGGCGGCGAGAATGGCGGCGCCGCGCGCTTCGCCCAGCACCAGCGTGCTGCGCGGATTCTTGCTGTAGAAGACGTCTTCGATGGCGAAGTGGGTGGGCTCGAGCTCGCGGATCACGCGTTCGATGCCCGCGTAGATCTCGCGCAGGCGTTCGTAGCGCGATTGCGACCGCGAGGGCGCGATGGTCCCCGAGGAGACGTACGAGACCGCGTCGCCGTTGCCCGAGACCAATCCGTAGCCGGTGCAGTTGCTCCCGGGGTCCACGCCGAGTATCCGGTACATCGCCCCTCCCGGCGCGCACCGTGCGCGCGCCCGCTAGCCCTGCGTCAGTATCTCGTCCGGAATGTCGAAGTTCGCACTCACGCGCTGGACGTCGTCCAAGTCCTCGAGCGCTTCGACCAGGTTCAAGACCTTGCGCGCGTCGTCGCCGCTCAACTTGACGACGGTCTTCGGCACCTTTTGGACCTCGGCCGCCTCGCACGGCACGCTGGCCTTCTTCAACAACTCGGCGACGGTCGACAGCTCGGCGGGGTCGGTGTAGACCTCGAACACCTCGCCCTCGTCGCTGACGTCGGCGGCTCCCGCGTCGAGGGCCGCCGCCATCAGAGTTTCCTCGTCGACGCGCTTCTTGTCGACGGTAATCACGCCTTTGGTCTCGAAATTCCACGACACGCTGCCGTTTTCGCCCAGGCTGCCGTTGTGCTTGGTGAGCACGTGGCGGACCTCGCCGGCGGTGCGATGGCGGTTGTCGCTGACGACGTCGATGATGAGGGCGACCCCGGCCGGGCCGTAGCCTTCGTACCAGAACTCCTCCAGCGCCTGCCCTTCCAGCTCGCCGGCGCCCTTCTTGGCCGCCCGCATGATGGTGTCGTTGGGCATGTTGTTTTCCTTGGCGGTCTGGATGGCCAGACGCAAGCGCGGGTTGCCGGCCGGGTCGCTACCGCCCTGGCGCGCCGCGATGGTGATCTCGCGCAGCACCTTGGTGAAGACCTTGCTGCGCTGGGCGTCGGTCTTCGCCTTCTTGTGCTTGATCTGCTTCCACTTGGAATGCCCTGCCATCGTGACTCCCTAGTGTGCGCCGCGGGTCCTGTCGCACAACAGCCCACTGCGGCCCCTACTTGTGCTCCGCGGCGACCTGCGCCTTGTGCTCGGCGATGATCTTCTCCGCGATTTCGCGCGGGACTTCTTCGTAGTGCGAGAACTCGCGGCTGTGCGAGCCGCGCCCCTGCGTCATGGAGCGCAGGTGCGTCGAGTACTTGTAGAGCTCCGCCATCGGCACTTGCGCGTTGATCACGGCGAAGCGCCCCTGGTTCTCGGTGCCCTGGATCTTGCCGCGGCGCCCGCTCAAATCGCCCATGACGTCGCCCATGTACTCGTCGGGCACCTTGACCTGCAGATT
>DASPGK010000011.1:0-9990 GCA_035620655.1 Candidatus Krumholzibacteriia bacterium | reverse complement strand
TTCCTCTATCACACCGACAGCCCGCTTCGCCGCAAGGGGCGCATGACCGCGCACCAGAAGGCTCGTCGCGCTTATCTCGAGACCTCCCTGGGGCGCCCAGATCCGCGGGCGGTGGAGGCCGGGGTGCGCGACCTGCTCGAGCCCCTTCTCTTCCACAAGGTAACGTCGATCCGAAGCGACGACCACCGCGCTTATCCCCGGGCGATCGAAGGCCTTGGTGGCAGCATCGCCCATCGGATCACGTCCTCGAAGGAGCGGCGGGATCGGCGCAATCCGCTCTGGGAGGTCAATCTGCTCGATCTGATGATCCGTCACAGCACGGCCGCCCACAAGCGGGAGACGATTGCGTGGGCGAAGCGGCGTCAGGCCTCGATCGAGAAGCTCGCGATCTTCCAGGTGTGGAGAAACTACATCAAGCGACGACACGAGAAGGGAGCGAGGGGGACCCCGGCCATGCGGTTGAGACTCGCGACTCGACCGTGGAGGATCCGAGATCTGCTCGCGAGAAGGCTGTATGTCGAGAGAACGGCACTATCGAGTCGTTGGGAGGAGTATTATCGCCGGCGCGTGGTCACGCGTGCCCTGGCGGTCAACCGGACCCACGAGCTGCGGTACGCGTACTAACCGACGTGGATCGTTCACTCAAGACGGCCTTCGATGTAGCCGAGGGACAATCTCACGACCACAACCTTTTTCTTTGGGGGCCATCCAAAAACTCCCGTTCCCTCGTAACTGGGGTTGGACGTAGACTGCCAAGGAGACGCTAATGAAGACCACGATGATTGCTCTTATCGCTGCGATCGCGGTTGCGATCGCGACGGTTTCCCACGCGGACGAGAAGAAAAAGACCGCCATCGCCACCTTCGCCGGCGGGTGCTTCTGGTGCATGGAGCCCCCCTACGACGACATCAAGGGTGTCAAGCGAACCACGTCGGGCTACACCGGCGGTACCACCAAGAACCCCTCCTACGAGGAAGTATCGGACGGGAAGACCGGTCACGCCGAAGCGGTCGAGATCGAGTACGACCCCGCGCAGGTGACCTACCAGCAGCTGCTCGACGTGTTCTGGCGCAACATCGACCCGACCGTCACCAACCGCCAGTTCGTCGATCGGGGGACACAGTACCGCCCCGAGATCTTCTACCACGACGAAGAGCAGAAGCGGCTGGCGGAGGCGTCGAAGAAGGACGTGGAGAAGTTCTTCGGCAAGGTCGAGGTCCAGATCACGCCGGCCGGGCCGTTCTATGCGGCCGAGGAGTATCATCAGGACTTCTACATGACCAACCCCGAGCATTACAATGCGTACAAGAACGGCAGCGGCCGCGAACGACGCTTGAAGGAGCTGTGGGGCGACAAGGCGAAGAAATAGCGCGTCGACGCCTCGACCATGACCCATCTCGATTCACTAGACGCGTTCTCGCTCCAATTTTGGATCCCGGTCGGCGTGTCGATCGTGTGCGGCGCCATCGTCGGCTTCGAGCGCCAGTTGCGCGGCAAGCCGCTCGACGTTCGCACCGCGGTCCTCGTGTGCCTCGGCACCAACGTCTACATTCGCCTTGGGGTCGTCATCTCCGGCGAGCACGTGGACACCATGCGGATCCTCGGACAAGTGGTGACGGGAATCGGCTTCCTCGGCGCGGGTGTCATTTTCAACCGCGGCGCGCACGTGCAGGGACTCACGACCGCGGCGGTCGTGTGGACGCTGGCCGCGATCGGGGCCGCGATCGGCTTCGATCGCTATTCCGCGGCGATCGCGCTCTCGCTGGTCGTGTTCTTGGTGTTGAACGCCCTGGAGTGGTTCGAGAACCGCGTGGAGATGATGCGTCGCGGCGCGCACGCGCACGACGACCGGGAACACCGGGAACGCAGACTCTAGTTCGTCAGGACCTCGAAGCGCTCGAGCTCTTCGTCGAAGAGACCGACCGCGTTGATCACGTAGCCCACCACGATCCCGTTGTATTCCAATCCGACATAGCCTACCTCGCCGCGCGAGGTCGCGAGGCCGTCGCGGTAGGCCGGGGCGCCGGTGTACGGGTTGAGGCTATTGAAGAGAAGGTCGCGCAGGGTATCGCCCGAAGGCGTTTCATCGGTGTCGAGATCGCGCGGATACTCGCCGGCGTTCTGCGAGGCGAAGTCTTCGACGGCGTCGCGCATGTGGATGAACGCGGATCGCACGTCTTCGTCCTCGAGCGAGTCGCGGGTTCGCAGCGCGATTACGGTAGCGCCGTCGGGGCCGAGAGCGTCGATGATGAACCCATCCCACCACCCGTCGCCATTGCGATCCTGGGGTTGGTATCCAATCTGCCCGGGGCCCGCAGCGGAGCCGTCGACGGGGGAATCTTGGCCTCCCCAGTACGGGTTCGTCATCAGCATTCCACCGGGAAGCAGATCTGTGAACACGTCTCCATTCGGCAACGCGTCGGCACCGACGTCGGCCGCGTACACCCCGCCGTTACGACGTGCGTACTCGTGCGCGGTCGCCAGGGCGGTCTCGAGGTTGGCCAAGACCGAGTCGATGGCCGTGATGGTGCGAGGGTCGATCGCCGCGACGTTCTCGATGCGAACCAATTCATCGTAGCGTCCTCGCGCGACGATGCGATAACCCGTCGGATCGCACGTGCACCCGTTTTCCGAGTAGCCGTCGCCGAACGGGACGACGCCGATTTCGCCCGGCCACTGAGGGTTACCGAACGTGGGCGCGGTCGCGAGTCCGGTGTACCGATTCGTGAGCCGCGTGCCGCCGGGGAGGAACGTGACGAGTAGATTGCCTGCGTCGGATGGCTCGTTCGATTGCCGGGGGTAGTCGCCGCCATTCTCCGCCGCGAACGCCTCCAGCGCATCGCGAACGACGTAACAGTCCGCGATGATCAACTCTTCAGTCGTGGGAGCGGGCGGATCGACGCTCAGCGACGTCTCGTCGTTGTCGCAACTCGAAGCAACGAGAACCGCGAGGAAAACTGTGGGAAGCCATCGCTGGTGCATACGACCACCAGTGTATGCCCACGGCATCAATCGTGCCAGAAGCGCTACGAGGACTTGGCGGCGTTGCGGCGCCGCTGCTCGTGGAAGACGCCCGCGACACCGAGGAGGACCAAGAGGGATCCCGCGATCGTCCAGGGCGTGATTCGCTCGGCGAGAATCAGCCAGCCGAGCAGCACGGCGATCACGGGATTGACGTAGGCATAGGTCGCGACGACGTGCACGGGCAGCAGCTGAAGCGCCTTCACGAACGACGTGAACGCGATCACGGAGCCGAAGAGGACGAGGTAGCCCCACGCCCACCACGCCTCGGTGGTCGGGTGCGGGCGGGGCTCACCGGAGATCAAAGACGCCGCGATGAGGAAGAACGAGCCGAATAACAACTGATAGCCGGAACTCACTTCACCGGTGAGCGTGATGGGGCGTCGCTTCTGCATGACGGATCCGATGCCCCAGGTCATGACCGCCAACAGCAGGGCGCCGGCGGCCAGCATGTCCGCGTTGGAGCCGTGCCGAAGCGTGGGATAGTTCAAGATCGCGATGCCGGACATCCCGATCAGGAGCGCGCCGATCAGGCGGAGGGTCGGCCGGCGACGATCGATGAACGACTCGAGCGTCGTGGTCCAGAGGGGAAGCGAGCCCACGAGGAGCGCGGCGTAACCGGACTCGGCGCGTTTCTCGGCCCACGTCACCAGCCCGTTGCCGCCGAGCCACAAGAGCAGCCCGCACACGGCGAACATCTCGACGTCCTGGCGCGTCGGACGCATCTTGCGCTTGGCCAGAGCGCCCCACGCGAGCAGGATCAACCCGGCGACGAAGACGCGTGAGCCGGCCATGGCGAAGGCGGGGAAGCCGGAGCCGTCGCGGACGGCAATTCGGATGCCGAGGTAGGTACTCCCCCAGACAATGTAGACGATCAGAAGATGGACGAGGCCGCGGGCGGTCACGGAAGGGGCCCTCCGGAAAGACGCAACGTAAGCATACGCCCATGGGCTTGTCTAGGGCCTTGAGAGCGCCTTGTGAAGAAATACCGTTCGCTCTATACTGCAGCGCGTCGCCATGCTCCACGCCACCGACGGAATCACCTTCACCGACCGCAGCTTGGTCCCGATCTGGGAGAAAGTCCGCGCCGGGGAGCGACTGTCTGCCGCCGCCGGCCTGCGCCTCTTCGAATCCGCCGACCTGACCGCCGTCGGCCGCATGGCCGACCACGTTGCGCGCGCGAAGAACGGGGAGCGCGTCCATTTCGTCATCAATACCCATATCAACCCCACCAACGTCTGTGTGCTGAACTGCAAGTTCTGCGACTACGTGCACAGCCGCAACGACGTGGGAGCGTGGGAGATGACGGTCGAAGAGATCCTCGCGCACATCACCCCCGAGATGACCGAGGTCCACATCGTCGGCGGTCACCACCCCGACTGGACCTTCGAGTACCACGAGAACTACATCCGTGCCATCCGCGACGCGCACCCGCACATCCAGATCAAGGCCTTCACCGCGGCCGAGATCGACTACTTCGCAAAGCGCTGGAAGCTTTCGGTCGACGAGATTTTGGATCGACTGATCGCGGCGGGACTGAACTCGATGCCGGGCGGGGGTGCGGAGATCTTCTCGAAGCGGGTCGCCAAGGAGCTGCGCTACAGTGGCAAGGCGCAGTCCGATCGCTGGCTCGAAATTCACGCCGCCGCGCACGCGCGCGGCATCCCGTCCAATGCGACCATGCTCTACGGCCACATCGAGACCTACGCGGAGCGGGTGGAGCACCTGCGCCTGCTGCGCGAGCAGCAGGATCGAAGCGGCGGCTTCCTCGCCTTCATCCCGCTCGAGTATCAAATCAGCGCGGAGAGGATCGTGGCGCGCCACGCCTCGGCGCTGGAAGACTTGAAGACGATCGCGGTATCGCGCTTGATGCTGGATAATTTTCCCCACGTCAAGGCGTACTGGATCATGCTGCAAGAAGACACCGCGGGCATCGCGCTCAATTTCGGCGCCGACGATGTGGATGGAACCATTTCGAAGGAGCGCATCGCGCACGCGGCCGACGCGCGCAGCCCGGTCGGGGTGACGCGCAAGCGCCTGGTGCGACTGATCCGCGACGCGGGCAAAACACCGGTCGAGCGCGACGCGCTCTATAACATCGTCAAGGTGTACGAGGACGCCGACGTGGCCGCGGTCCTCGCGGACGAGTACCGTCCCGTGCAACGGAGCCGGGAGTCTCCGCGCGCCGGTTCGCCCTTGGCGAAGAATGTGATCTGACGTGAAACGCAAGCTTTTCATCGCCGCCGCCGTTCTGCTGGTCGTCATCGTCGGCATCGCGGTGTATCTCTACAACTCGATCGATTCCATCGTGGAGTCGGCCATCGAGAAGCACGGCTCGCGCGTGCTGGGCACCAAGGTGAGCGTGGGCTCGGTCGACATCTCGCTCAAGTCGGGACGCGGGACCATCCGCGACGTCTCGGTGGAGAATCCGGACGGCTTCTCGTCGGGCGAGATGTTCAAGCTGGGCGAGATCACGGTCGACATCGACGTGAGTTCGCTCAACCGCGACCCCATCACGATCGACGAAGTGACCATCTCGGCGCCCACAGTCCACGTCGAGATGAACGAGAAGGCGCAGAGCAACGTGGGGGTCGTCAAGGCCGCCGCGGACAAGTACCAGAGTTCGTCGCCGTCGCAAGCCAAAAAGCAGGACGGCGGATTCGAGAAGCGCTTCATCATCACGAAGTTCGTGTTCGAAGAAGGCACGGTCGATCTCGACGCGACCGCGATGGGTGTCGAAGCGGTGGATCTCGAACTGCCGCCGGTGCGCTTGAGCAACGTCGGCGGGTCCAACGGCGACACGCCCGACGGGATCGGCAAGACCGTATCGCGCGCGTTCCTGGGCGCGGTGACCAGCGTGGTGACGAACGAGGTCAAGAAGCGCGCGACGGACAAGGCCAAACAAGAAGCGACCGACGCCGCCAAGAAAAAGCTCGGAGAGCTCCTCAACACCAATTAGATAGAGAGCGCAACCATGATTCGCATCGGCAAGATTCCGTATCTCAACTGCGTCCTGTTCTTTCACGGGCTCGAGAACGAGCCCGGCGTACGGTTGGAACCGCTGGTCCCGCGCGCGCTGTCGAGTGCCGCGCAAGAGGGCGAGGTCGATGCGGGCCCGGTCCCGCTGGTGACCGCGTGGGAGATCGAGGATCGCTTCAGTCCGCTGGGCGACTTTTGCATCTCCACCATCGATCGCTCGCGCAGCATCCTGTTCTTTTCGAAGCGGCCCTTCGACCAACTCGACGGCGCGCACATCGGCGTCACCAACGAAACCTCGACGTCGGTGCGCCTGTTGCGCGCGCTGCTCACGCACGCGTGGCGGGTGCGCCCCGCGCGCTTGACGCGCGTCGACTGGCCCACCAACGACGCGTTTCTTCTTATCGGCGACGAAGCGCTCATTCATCGTCGCGGTGTGAAGGACTACCCGTACGTCGCCGACTTGGGCGAGGTGTGGCACAAGTGGACCGGACTCCCGTTCGTGTTCGCGCGCTGGATGGTTCGCACGACGCTGCCCGATGCCGACAAGGCGCAGCTCGTGACACTGCTCGATCGCTCGATCGCGGAGGGGTGGTCGCACTTCGAGCGCGTGGTGGCACCGCGCGCGCACGACCTCCACATGACCACCGAGGAAATGCGCGAGTACCTGCAGGGCTTTCGCTTCCGCATGACGGCGGCGGAGCACCAGGCGACCGGGAAGTTCCGCGAGTTCGACGAGGCCGCGCGCCGGGCGGAAAACGCGCCCGCGGCCTCATAGCATGGCCGCGCCGCGAGGAAAGGCGGGCGCGACGAGAGCGCGCAGTAAGACTTCCGCGCGCGCCAAGGCGCCCGCTCCCCAGCGCCCCAAAAAGCCCGCGAAGCCGTCGCGCGCCCGCGCGAGTGTGACGCCGCTCCTGCGCGTCACCGGCATCGGCGGCATGTTCTTCAAGTCCGACGACCCCAAGCAGCTCATGGAGTGGTACCGCAAGCACCTCGGGATCGAGCCCGATTCGTACGGCGGGTGGTCGTTCAAGTGGCGCGAACTCCGGCGCACGCAGCGCATCGGCTACACCGTTTGGAGTCCGTTCGAGAAGGCCACCGACTACTTCGACCCCAGCGAGCAGCCGTACATGTTCAACTTTCGGGTGGCCGACTTGAAGTCGTTGCTCACGCAATTGCGGCGCGAAGGCGTGCACGTGATCGACAAGGTCGAAGAATTCCCATTCGGGAAGTTCGGCTGGATCATCGACCCCGAGGGCCGCAAGATCGAGTTGTGGGAGCCGCCCACCTCCGACGATCCGTTCGGCAGCGGGAAGAAGGCCAAGCCGAACGAATAGGCCCAGCTGCGCGGCGCGCCGCCGAGCGAACGAATATCCCATGAACGGAACCCGGGAATGACACCAGGCCTGTTTCTTCTTTTTGCGGGCACGTGCACCGCTCTCGGCTTGTTCGTCTATCGCGCGCGGCGGGTGTGGCTGATCACTACGCTGGTTGGGGCGGCTGCCGCATTCATCGCATCGGGGTGGGTACTCGTCGCCGGCGAGGATTGGGACTGGCAACTCGCGGTGACATTGGCGGGAGAGGGACTCCACCTTCGTCTCGACGGCATCAGCGCTTTCTTTCTCGCGCTGCTCGCGATCGTCGGGGGCGCGTGCAGCCTGTACGCGCACGGGTACTGGACGGACGAGCACCATCCTGCTTCGGCGCCCTCGGGCCGTGCCTGGTTGAGCGCCGTCCTGGTCAGCATGGCTTTGGTGCTGCTCTCCACCAACGGGCTGCATTTTCTCGTCGCCTGGGAAGCCTTCTCCATCGGCGTGTACTTCCTCATCACGCTCGAACGTGACAAGCGCGAGGTCCGTTCGTCGGGGTGGCTCTTCCTCGCGGCATCGCGCGCGGGGACGTTGTGCTTAGTGGTCTTCTTTGTTGGCCTGGCGACCCGCACGGGAAGCTGGGAACTGGGACCGATGCGAGATCGTCCCGAGCTCGCGCCGTGGTTCTGGCTCGCGCTGTGCGGCTTCGGCGTCAAAGCCGGGATGTATCCGCTGCACATTTGGCTGCCATCCGCGCACGGCAATGCGCCAAGTCATGTTTCGGCCCTTCTCTCCGGCGTCTCCATCAAGATGGGAATCTACGGATTGGTGAGATTCAGCGGGTGGTTGCCGACGCCTGAAGCGGCCGGCTGGGTCATCGTCGCGCTGGGTGCGGCCAGTGCCGTGCTGGGCGTGGCGTTCGCGCTCGGCCAGCACGACCTCAAGCGGCTGTTGGCTTACCACAGCGTAGAGAACATCGGAATCATCCTCATGGGGCTCGGTTTCGCGATGATGGCCGCCGCCCACGGCGGCGGAATGTGGGGACAGCTCGCGCTGGCGGGAAGTCTCTTGCACGTGTGGAATCACGGTCTGTTCAAAGCGCTGCTATTTCTCGGCGCCGGGTCGGTGCTGCACGCCACGGGTACTCGTGAAATGAGCCGGCTCGGCGGGCTGTGGCGTGCGATGCCGTGGACCGCGGGCATGTTTGCGCTGGGGGCGGTGGCCATCGCAGGGCTTCCGCCGCTGAACGGTTTCATAAGCGAATGGCTCCTGTATCTCGGTCTCTTCGGCGACGTGTCGTCGAATGGTCCTCTGTCATGGGTGGCGGCGCCGGCGGCGATCCTTCTTTGCATGACGGGAGCGCTCGCGCTGGCGTGCTTCGTGAAAGCGTGCGGCGTGGTCTTCCTCGGACTGCCACGCAGCGAGGACGCCGCCGCGGCGCACGAGAGCAGCTGGCTCATGCGCGCACCCATGCTGTTGCTGAGCCTGGCGTGCGTGATCATTGGCCTCGCGCCGGCGCTACTGTGGCCGTTGCTGGCGCGCGCGACATCGACGTGGAGGCCGGCCTGGACCGAGGGAGTCGTCCCCGTTCCACTCGCCTCTCTGGGTGGTTTCAACATCGGCCTGGTCGTGGTCTCGGTGCTGGTGGCGGTGGGCCTTCGGCGTCGCATCGCGCGCAACGGAATCGAGCGCGCGGTCACCTGGGATTGCGGGTACGTCCGACCGACCGCGCGCATGCAGTACACCGCCGGTTCCTTCGCCGCGATCATCACCGCGTGGTTTGCGTTGTTTCTTCGCCCGCGCCGGCACGCACGGTTATCGAGGACGCAGTTTCCGGCCCACGCAAGCTTCGAAGAGCACACGCCCGAGACCGTTCTGGCCTACGTGGTCGAACCCGGGAGCCGACTTGTCCTGCGTGTCGTAGGCGCGGCGCGACGCCTTCAACACGGACGGATCCAGGCCTACGTCCTCTATGTGCTGATCGGTGTCGTGGCCTTGGCCTTACTCTCGGTCTTCGGAGGATCCCGATGAACGTCGTGCTCGAAGGGATCCGTGTGTGCGCGAGCATCGCGATCTGGTTGTTGATCGCCCCGCTGGTGCCGGGTGTCATCAACAAGGTGAAGGCGTGGATCACGGGGCGAAAGGGGCCGCCGGTCCTCCAACTCTACTTCGACCTCGCGCGCTTGCGGCGAAAGGGAATCGTGTTGAGCACCGCCGTGTCCCCCGGCCACGTGGTGGGGCCTGCGGTGGCGTTCGTGTCCCTCGTCGGGGCGTCTCTGCTCCTGCCAGTCGGACGAACCGGCGCGCCCATCGCCTTCGAAGGCGACGCCGTGCTGTTCGTCTATTTGATGGCGCTCGCGCGCTTCTCGATGTCATACGCTGCACTGGACACCGGATCGTCATTCGAAGGGATGGGCGCAGCGCGCGAGGTGAGCTTCGCGGTGCTCGCGGAGATCGTCGTCATGACCGCGTTGCTGGTCCTCAGCGTCAAGACGGGCAGCGTGTCCCTGACGAAGATGCTCGCTCCGGCGGCGGGGCCGGGTACGGCGCTGCTTGCGGCGGGGCTCTACATGGTACTCCTGGCCGAGAATTGCCGCGTGCCCTTCGACGATCCGAATACTCACCTCGAGCTGACGATGATTCACGAAGTCATGGTGCTCGACCACAGCGGACCGCCCCTGGC
>DASPGK010000010.1:0-6405 GCA_035620655.1 Candidatus Krumholzibacteriia bacterium | reverse complement strand
TTCAAACTACTACCGGTACAGCGCCTTGATTCCGCCCCACGTCGTCTCGGTGGTGGAGACCGGGCCAGGGCAGACCAGCGACGTCATACCGACCGCGCCGACCTCCTGGAAGTCACCCCAACGAATACCCGTGGGAGAGGTCTTGCCAACGCCGGGATACGGACCCACGAGGACGGACGCCGGGCCGGTCGCACAGTTGCACGCGCCGGTCCAGACCGTCGTCATGGCCGTAATCAGCATGGGCGAGAAACCGCTCCGCGGCAGGCCGTACGAAAGGGCCAGTCCTTCACTCGAAATGGTCGCCGGAGTCGCACCGAGGGCCAAAGTCCCCCCGGGAACCACCGGCAAATTATCCGAGATGAAGAACAACGCGGGCGGAAGGACGACCTGGTAGTCAACGGCCGACACGAACATATTGAAGTTCGAGGCGACGAGATACAGGCTCTGGAAAGCGTTTACCTCTCCACAGTTCGCCTGCGTCTCTCCGTAGCTACCGTTACTGTCGTCGTCGAAGTATACCTGGAAGTAAGGCACTTGCGCGCTCGCACCGGCGGCCATCAGGCCGACGAACGCGATTGCAAGCACCCCTGCTAGAGCTCTCTTCATAGCGACAAACTCCTTTTTCTACTGCAAAGTCACGGTCGCAAACAATTTAGGAGTCACTTACGCCGCTACTGTGCTAGCACGTGTGATTGTAGTGCGAGCCGAACTTCGCGAAGTCACCGAGGTTGACGGCGGCAAACGGCGTCACGAAGTCGAGACACGCCGTGTACGGCTTCGGCGGCGAAGTGTAGCCGGCACCGAACAGCGCGAAATCGGCCAAGTTGACCGTGAGGCTGCCGTTGATATCGGCCGAACGAACCGCGATGGCGACGCACGGGTCGGCGCAAACGCCGGCACCAATGACGACGCCCTGGACAACGACGCGCAGACCGGTGTCACAACCACCAGCCGACAAGTCGCCCGTAATCGTGGTCAGCCCGTTGATGTCCGTCGCAGCCGAAGCGCTGATCGCGCCGCTGCCGCCGCACAGAGCCAACAGGTCGTTACAACCGATCAACCAAACGTCGGCCGCGGGGACGCCTACGACCGGAGCGTTGACATTGTCCCGAACCGACACGTTGATCGTGTAGTTGGGAGCAAATGCATCGCCGTCGCTCTGCGGACACGCAAACACGACGTCCGTAATATCCGCAGGATACGTACCCGCGGAGCTCGCCGAGGAATTACACGGATCGACGACGCCGCTGTTCACGGTATCGACGCTCGCCAGCTGCAGGCAAAGCAGAGCTGCGGCAGCAAGCGAGAGCACAGCGAACTTTCCTTTCAACATTCCTACACCTCCAAAAAGTGGTTGTGGTGATGGCCCATTGATGAGAAGCCTGCCGCCGGCAAAAAAGCCTGCCGACAGCCCACCTCCCTCCACCGTTGTAAAACTCGACACCTTACTCGACCGGGCAAAATTCTACCACGGAATGAAAAGCCGTGTCAACGCACTATTTTGCGTCCGTATGCGAAGTTCCCATGAAGAAGGCCCCCCCGACTACCCACTTCGACCCCCGTTCCCGGGTGGGTCCGGGGGCGTCCCGATAACTCGTTTTTTCGATATTAGTTAGGTGTGGAGCGGATGGTGGGCGAAACAGGGCTCGAACCTGTGACCTTCTGCGTGTAAGGCAGACGCTCTACCAACTGAGCTATTCGCCCGGCGGATCGGCGCGGGGGGTGGCCGTCGCCCCCGGATCCAGGCTTAGAGAAACGCGAGCGGCACCAGGATGCAGTACCCCAGCACGAGCAGGACGGGCGCGATGGTGATGTCGTTGACCGCCAGGAGAACGTAACCCGCGGTGATGGCCACCAGCCCGGCCGCGAAAAGCTTCCACCGAAAGTGCGGCGACGCCTTGGGGGTTGAACTTTGACTCGGGTTGGCCGGCATGCAGGTGTACTACACCACAGCGTCATGAAGGTGTCAAGGCGACCGGCGCGCTTACTTCCCGTTCGATGAACGCCGCGACGCGTGGTTGCGCCGGGCGTCGCGCACGGCCGCATTGTGATCGCGCAAATTGGTCGAGAACACGTGACGCCCGTCGCCGCGCGCGACGAAGTAGAGTGCCGCCACACCTTCGGCGGGGTGGAGCGCGGCTTCGATGGAGGCCCGGCCCGGGTTACAGATCGGCCCCGGGGGGAGACCGGCGCGGCGGTACGTGTTGTAGGGAGAATCGATCTCGAGGTCCTTGTAGAACAACCGCCCGCGGAATCCACCCATCGCGTAGGCGACGGTGGGATCCGCTTCCAAGCGCATGCCCTTCTTCAGGCGATTGTGATAGACGGCGGCGATGGTCGGGCGTTCTTCGGCCACGCGCGCTTCCGCTTCGACGATGGACGCGAGCGTGATCACCTCGTGGCGCGACAGGCCGATTTCGCGCGCGCGTCGTTCGTGATCGTCATCCCACGCGGCGCGCGCGCGCGCCACCATGTGCTCCGCCACCTGGTGGGGCGTGCTGCCGAAGGGGACGCGGTAGGTGTCGGGAAAGAGATAGCCCTCGAGGGTCGCGCCCGGGATCTCCAACTGGCGCGCGTAGCCGGCGTCGGTGACGGTCGCGAAGAGGGCGGCGGAATCGACGCCGGCGGAATCGAACGCACCCGCGACTTGCCAGACGTTGAATCCTTCCGGCACCGTCACCAGAAACGCGAGCACGTCGCCGCGTACCATCGCGCGCAAGATGTCGACGGGCGGCGTGCCTTTCGCGAACTCGTAGGTACCGCGCTGCACGCGCCGATCCTGGCCGGTGGCGCGCGCGAAGAGCTTGAGCGTCCACGCGCGGCGCAGGAGACCACGCGCCTCCAGTTCGCGTACCACGGAATTGAAACCGGCGCCCTGTGAGACGACGACGCGGACGCGCTCGCCGTCCGCGGGGCCGCGGGCCTGGATGTCCTTGGTGACCCACGCGGCGAAGCCCAGACCGGCGACGATGGCCATCACGACCACGATCGCGGTTGCGCGTCTCAATTCCATGCACGCCTCGGTTGGTTCATGGCTGCGGGTCGGAGCGACGCCTGGCGTCGAGATAGCCTTGCAAGATCAGGACCGCCGCGACGCGGTCGACCGCGCCTTTTTCGGCGCGCGTTCCGGCCAGCACGCGCTGGGCCTCGGCGCTCGAGAGGCGCTCGTCCCACAGGTCGACCGGGAGCGAGAGCGCGTCGCCGATCGCGCGCGCGAACTCGGCGGCGCGACGCGTCGCGTCGCTCTCGCGCCCCGACAGCGAGAGCGGCCTTCCCACCACCACGCGCACCAGGTCGTAGCGCGCCGCGAGTGCCCGCAGGTGGGCGAAGACGTCGCCGCCCTTACGGTCGAAGGTGGGCAGTCCTTGGGCCGTGATGCCGAGTGGGTCGCTGATCGCAAGGCCGACGCGCCGCTCGCCTGGGTCCACGGCGAGGATGCGGCCGGTTTCGTCGCTCATCTCGACGCCGCCTCCGCGCGCGCGCGACGCTTCAAGACCACCAGCGTGAGGTCGTCCTGGTTCTCGCCGTCGCCGAAGGCGCGCACGTCTTCGATGACACGCCGGCACATCTCGCGCGCCGTCTCGCCGGTGTGGCGCTCGAGGACCGCGCGCAGGCGTTCGGCCCCGTAGTTCTCCCCCCCGCGCGACTCCGAATCGGTGACCCCGTCGGTGAACACCACCAGCGCGCCGTCGGCGGGAATCTCGAAGTGATTCTCGTGGTACTCGAACTCGTCGATGCACCCCAGCACGATGCCACTCTCGACCAGCGCGTGCGCGCCGCCGTTTCCCAGCAAGAACGGGAAATCGTGCCCGGCGTTGGCGTAGCGCGCGCGCCCCGTCTCCAAGTCCACCACCGCGTAGAACAAGGTCGCGAACTCCGAGGCACTGGTGTTTCGGAACAGGAGCCGATTCAGGCGTCCCATCATGCCGACCGGATTGGTTTGCGCGTCGGCGTTCGAACGCACGGTGGCTTGCAGGGTCGCGGTCAAGAGCGACGCGGGGATGCCCTTGCCCGACACGTCCGCGACCACGACCACCAGCCAGCGCCCGTCGACCACGACGAAGTCGTAATAATCGCCCCCCACCTGGCGGCTGGGGACGGTGACCCCGAAGAGCTCGAAGCCATCGAGCACGGGCGGTTCGCCCGGCAGCATCTGCATCTGAATCTTGCGCGCGATCTTGAGCTCTTCTTCGAACACCTTGCGATCGACGCTCTCGGCCAAGAGTCGGATGTTCTGCATGGCCGACCCGATCTGGGTCGAAAACAGGGACAGGTGGCCCAACTCCTCGGCGCCGTAGGTGAGGCCGTAGACCTTCTCGCCCAACGCCACGTAGGCGACACATCGGCGCTCCTGCACGACCGGTACGAGCACATCGGCGCGCGGCGGCACCTGATCGGGCGCGACCGTGGTGCGCGCCGCGTGCTCCAGTGCGGCCGCGGCGCGCTTGCCGCCCCGCCGCCATCGGCTCGGCCGCGTCTCGGCCACGCGCAAGAGGTCGCGGCGTCGAACCGGCTCACCGATCTCGGCCAGCGCCATCGGAAGCGGGTCCTGCGGTGCGTACGCGAACGCGAGCCGGACCTCGGATGCGTCGAGTGTGTCGCGCAGTCCCTTGACCACGGCGTCTTCCAGCGCTTCGAACGTGGTCGCGGCCGCCACCGCGTCGCCCAAGAGCTTGAAACGGCGCGCGAGGTCGCCGCGACCGCGCGCGAGCACGCGCTCGAGCAGCGCCTCCGCGCGCTCCAGCGCCGGCTGGAACGCGAGCACCACCAACACCACGAAGCCGGTCTCGAACACGTCCTGGCTCGCGCCGCTGTATTGACCGAAGAAGAGTGTTACCGGTCGCACCAGCACCAAGTAGATCAGCGCGAACACCGTGGCGACCGCACCATAGAGTGCCGCGCGCTGGACGATGTGGCGTACGCCCAGGAATTGCTGGCGCGTCACCGCGTACGTGATGGCTCCGCCGCTCGCGATCAGCGACAGATTCAGGAGCGCGAGGTTGACGCGGGTCGGCACCAGAGCGGAATCCAGCACCAGCGACACCTTCGCGAAGGTGTAGCACGCCACACTCGCCGCCACACCGAGGCTCACGGTCCGCAGCTGACGCGCCAGGCGCGGATTGATCAGCCCGCGCTGGCTGCGCCACAAGAGATCCAATGCGACCAGCGCGTATATGATGTTCACGAGCGCGAACAAGTTGCGGTGCACGCGTTTCAAGATGCGCACCAGGATCGCGACCATGGTGTCGAAGCGCGTCAGATCGATTTCGCGTATGGTCGCGCCGAGGTCGCGCTCGGTCAGCACGGCGGGCAACTTGACGATTTGCTCCAGCATGCGGTCGCCGAAGACCATCGCGGCCAAGTGAAAAATGTAGGGTAGAAAGACCAGGACGCCGATGACCGGGTACCGATTGAGCAACCGGTTCTCGCGCGGGAACGAGAGCGCGAACAGCAAGAGCGAAGGAAAGTAGAACTCCCAGAGGTACTCGAAGTTCTGCACCATGCTGGTGTAGAGCACGGCGCCTTCGCGCAGGGATCGTTCGAGGACGAGTCCGGAGCCGCTCAAGAGCGGACCCAGGCCCGCGAAGAAGAGCATGAGGGCGGCGGCGCGGGTGGGTGCGCTGGTGCGCCCGACTCGGAGCAGCGTCAACCCCAGTAGGAAAATGACGACGCCGCAGACGAGGTAGAGGATGGAAACGATGACGGAATAAGCGCCGGTCATCTCGAGCCGCTCCGACGACCATCGCGGGGACGCGGGTCGCGAACTCCCCTTCTACCCACGCGGCTCGCGGGCGGTTCCCCCGCCGCGCGGGACGCGTGCGGGGCTGGACTCACTCGCCGGCGTCGCCCCCGCCGCCGCGCAGCTTGGTCAATTCGACCGTCAAGCCCTTGTCGTCGCATCGAAACTTGAGGTCGTCGGTGAAGGCTCGCATGATCAAGATTCCGCGTCCGCGCTCGCTCATGGGGTCGGGGCCCGCTTCGTCGCGCAGCGCCTTGGCGAAGTCGAAGCCGCGGCCTTCGTCTTGGACCGTCGCGACGAAGTCGCCGCCGTTGAATCGCAGCGTGACCACGACCCGCTTGTCTTTGGCGAAGTGATTGCCGTGCTCGATGGCGTTGCTGCACGCCTCGACCAGCGCGGTGCTGACGTCGTTGATCGCGTCGGGCGAGAAAGAAAACTCGCGCGCCAGGTCCTGGATGGCCGCGTCCACCGCCCCGAGGTACTTCAGGTCGCTCGGAATGTTAAGGATCATCTGCTCGACGTTATTCTTTCCCATACGCCGTTCCGGTTCCGCGCCACGACGCCGGTCAGCGCGCCGCCGTGAAACTCCGGACCGCTTCGTCCTCGGAGTTGAACGACTTGAACAACAGATTGAGCTTGGTGACGTAGAGGATGCTCTCGATGCG
>DASPGK010000009.1:0-3713 GCA_035620655.1 Candidatus Krumholzibacteriia bacterium | reverse complement strand
CGCCGAGGCCCCCAGCGACGACACGAAGTACACGTCGACCACGGCGAAGACGGACTCCATCGCCATCTCGAGCATCATGGGGACCGACAGGAGGAGGATCGCGCGTGAGATACTCCCCTGCGTGTAGTCCTGCTCGGTGCCGCGGATGGCATCGGACAGGTCGCGGAACAATGGACGAATTCGGGACATAGAGGCGGGAGGCTACCAGAGAGTACGAGGTATTTTCCACACTGTCGTCGGGGTCGCAGTATCGATTATAATTGAGGTCGCGGCGGCGCCCGGGCCGAACCTCGCCGCGGACTTGAAGGAGCATCCATGCATCGCAGAAGCGTCCTCGGCGTGCTGATCGTCGGCGTAGCACTCGTCGGCGTCCGTAACACCCCCTCGGCCCCACCCGTCATGGACGACCAGGGTGCTCCCCGGTGCGCGGAGTCCAAGGCCGCGCTCTCGTTCCGGTCCGTGCGGGAGCCCTTCTCCGGGGCCAGCACCAACATCGACGTCGGGTACTATCACCTATCGCTCACCCTCAACTTCGCGCCCGATTCGATCGCTGGCGTGGTCCGTGTCGAAGGCAAGGTCGTGGGATCGCCGCTCTCGGTGCTGACCCTCGATCTCAAGAACAACATGACGGTCAGCGCGGTTTCTCTGGCCGGCGGCGGCGCGCTCGCGTTCGCGCACCCGGGCGACGTCCTCGACATCACGATGCCGGCGCCGGTTCCGGTGAACGGCACCGTCGCGGTCGACGTCACCTATTCGGGAACTCCCATCCAGACCGGATTCGGGAGCTTCGTGTTCGGGACCCGCTTCGGCGATCGATTCGCGTGGAGTCTGTCCGAGCCCTACGGGGCGCGCGATTGGTGGCCGTGCAAGGACCACCCCTCCGACAAGGCCGATTCGGTGCGCGTCACGGTGAAGGTCCCCTCGCAGTATCGCGTGGGATCGCAGGGCGTGCTCGTGAGCGAGACCACCGTCGGGCCCGACAAGATCTACGACTGGAAGTCGAACTACCCCATCTCGAACTACCTGGTTTCGGTCGCGGTGGGCGAATACGTGCGTCACCTCGGGACCTACAACCGCTCGGCGCCGCTCGCGGGTCTCTACGGCCCGCTGTCGATGCCGCTCGATCATTTGGTCTACGACGATGGGTCGTCGTCGCTTCCCTCCGGGTGGGCGAACGTCACCGACGTGCTCGACGTGTTCGAAGGCTGGTTCGGTCCGTATCCGTTCGCGGGCGAGAAGTACGGCCACGCCGAGACCACGTTCGGCGGCGGCATGGAGCACCAGACCATGACGTCACTGGGCGGGACGTCGGTCGGTTTGGTCGCGCACGAACTGGGCCACCAATGGTATGGCGATATGATCTCGCCCAAGACCTGGCCGCACTTGTGGCTCAATGAAGGATTCGCGACCTATTCGGAGCTTCTCTATTACGAGGCGCGTGCGAGCACGTACCCGGGTCAGTTCGAAGGCATCCTAGGGGCGCGCTACAACTCGGCGCTGACCGCGGTGGGAAAGCTCGTCCTCGAAGACACCACCACCGTCTCGAACATGTTCGCGTTCTCGCGCGTGTACGCGAAGGGCGCCGTCGTGCTGCACATGCTGCGCAACGTGATCGGCGACGTCGCCTTCAAGAGCACGATGCAGGCCTATGCGGCCGACCCGGCCGTGCAGTACGGCGTGGCCACCACCGCCGACTTCCAGCGCGTGGCGGAGCAGGAATCCGGCATGGACCTCGACACGTTCTTCTATCAGTGGGTGACGGACGGGTTCGGGCACCCCTTCTACCGGTCGTTCAGCTTCTGGCAGACCGCACCGGGCGGCGGGTGCGACGTGTGGACCACCGTCGAGCAATGGCAGACGATGCCGTATTCGAACATCGACGTGTTCGAGATGCCGCTCGACATCGCGGTGACCACGCCCTCGGGAGAGGAGCGCTTTCGCTTCTTGAACGACCAGCGCCACCAAGTGTTCGCCTACCACGTGACGGAGCACCCGCTGTCGGTCGCGATCGACCCCGACTACTGGATCCTGCGACCCTTCGAGATCTTCTCCAGCATCGAGAAGACGCCTGCGCTCCTGACCATCGTCTCGCTGGCCCCCAATCCGTCCCACGACCGCCTGCGCGTCGACTTCGCGCTGAGCCGGGAGAGCCGCGTGGACATCGAGGCCTTCGACGTGGCGGGTCGGCGCGTGCTCAAACGCTCGGGTGTGGCGGCCGGCGCCGGGCCCCAGACCGAGACGATCGACGTTCGCTCGCTGGCGGCGGGAGTCTATTTCCTGCGCCTGAAGTCGATCGAGGGAGTGGCGACGCGCAAGTTCGTTGTCGTGAGGTAAGTCGAGGCTACGCGGACAGCGGCGTCTTGATTCGCGCCAGCACGACCAGCGCCAGCACGTAGATCGCGCCCGCGATCAAGAGCATCGTGCTGAAGTTCCACACCATGGCACCCAGCACCGCGCACACCGAGCCCACCACACTCGCACAGCCGTTCGCGGCCCAAGCCCACGGGACGTGCTTGCCGCCCGTCGCGGCGATGGCGCGGATGCCGAGCGGGAACGGAACCCCCATCAAGAACGCGACCGGCGCGATCATCGCGACGGCGATCACGAGACGCGCCGCGTGGGGCAGTCCGATCAACTTTTGTAGTACGATGGGTACCACGAAGGCGAGTGCGACGATCGCGATCGGGAGCCAGTACATGACCGGCTTCGCGACCTCCGCCGGCGTTCCGCCGCGACGGTCCGACCACGCCGCCCCCAACCCCGAGAACAGAAGAATCGCGAACAAGACGACGGTGACCGAGTAGGTCGGGTGGCCCAAGAACAACGCGAAGCGCTGCATCAGGACCACTTCGACCACGATGAAGGCGAGCCCCAGGCACAGGAAGTACACCAGCCACGTCCAGCGGTTCTCGCGCGGAACCGCGCGGCCCTTCTTGACGACCAGCGGCACCGCGATCAGCACCGCGGAGAGCACGAGCGATATGACGAGCGCGCCCAACAGCGCGATCTGCGCCACCGGAATCGCGAGCGGTTCGAGAAAACCGACTCCCCCGAAGTTCCGCAGCGCGTCGAGCTTGACGCTCTTCCAGCGCGTCATTTGGAAGAAGAACGGACTGTCGTCGCGCACCGGGTGCAGCGCAACGTCGGCGTCCTTGAAGATCGTGGTCGGGTCGGGCGCCGTCAGCAGGTTCGTATAGGGCGCGTTGGGCGCCGGCTGGACCGGGTCGTGCGCGACCGTCCACCCCATGGCGTGGGCGTATTCGCGCGCGCGCGCCACTTCGTCGGGCGTGAACGGAGAGTGTTTCACGAGCAAGAGCGCGCGAATCTTCTCGTGCACCACCAGGACGTGGTGCGCGGGCGCTTCGACGCCGGTCTCTTCGAGACCCGCGCGGGCCAGCGCGACCAGGCGCGGCATCTCGTAGTACCAGCGCGTGATCGACAACAGTCCGCCATCGCTCAAATGCGAGATGTACTCCGCGAACGCCTCGGTCGTATAAAGGTAGTTCTCCGAGAGGCTGTACGCGCCCGACACACTCGCCGCCCAGGTGTCGATCAGGGTAATCTGAATCACGTCGAAGCGCTCGCGGCTGCGCGCAATGCAGCTGCGCCCTTCGTCCTGCACCAGGCGCACGCGCGGGTCGTGGAAGGCGTCGCCGACATAGTCACGGTAGCGGTTGGTGACCAAGTCGATGATGATCGGGTTGATCTCGATC
>DASPGK010000008.1:0-2258 GCA_035620655.1 Candidatus Krumholzibacteriia bacterium | reverse complement strand
CGGCATCGCGACCGCGAGCACGTTCGCGGCCCCCAGCGCTTCGACCGCGAAGCACAACGTCAGCGCGGAGTCGACCCCGCCCGACAGGCCGACCACCGCGCGCCGGAACCCGCACTTGGCGAAGTAGTCGCGCACGCCCAGAACGATGGCGCGGTGGATGCTTTCCAGGTCCGGGAGCGCGCGGTGCTCGATCGCGGGCGCGCCCGACCGAGTGTCGACGAGGTGCACGGCTTCTTCGAACGCGGGCAAGGCCGCGCGCACGGCGCCGTCGGCGCCCACGAAGAGGCTGCACCCGTCGAACACGAGCTCGTCGTTTCCTCCCACCTGATTGACCATCACGAACGGGACGCGATGACGGCGGCAATGGCTGCGCACCAGATCGAGGCGGAACGCCTCCTTGCCCACCGAGAACGGCGAGGCGGAGATGTTGACCATCAGGGTCGCGCCGGCTTGGGCCAACATGGCGATCGGGTCGACGCGGTACAGGGGCGGCCGGCACAACACGGGGTCGTTCCAGGCGTCCTCGCACACCGAGATGCCGAGCCGCTCGCCGCCAAACTCGACCGGTACCGCGGTGGCACCGGGCTCGAAGTGGCGCGCTTCGTCGAACACGTCGTAGGTGGGAAGCAGGAGCTTGTCGTGGCGGTGCCGGATCTGCCCGCCCTCGATCAGAAGGGCGCAGTTGGCAACACCCTTGCCGGGCCCGGAGCGCGCCGGGAGCGGCACGCCGATCACGATGCCGAGGCCCGGGAAACGCGCGGACGCCTCGCGCACGCGCTCGAGGGCGGCCTCGCACTGGGCGAGGAAGTCGCGCCGCTCGAGGAGATCCTGGGGGGGATACCCGCTTACTGCCAATTCGTGAAAAACGACGAGCTCCGCGCCGCGGGCGCGCGCGTCGTCGACCTGGCGGAGGATGCGCGCCAGGTTGCCTTCGACGTCGCCGACGATGGGATTGAACTGCACGAGGGCGATTCGCATGGGTCGGTGGGAGTATACAGCCCGATTCGGCCTCCGTGAATCGGAGCTTCCCCAAGTTAGACTCGTCCTAATCGTTGACCTGCGGGTATGGAAGCCCTACGCTTGGTTAATCCCGAACCCACGAATGTTCGACGCCGGGCGCCGATACGGGCGGTGGCTGGTGTCTGGAGGCGACGTGAGCAGTCCAATCGAGGCCTTGTCGGATACCTGCCGGGGCATGCTGCTCCACTTGAAAGAGCACGGCGGGGCGACGATCGCTGAGCTGGCCGAGCACATTGGCATTTCCGACGAAGGCGCCCGCCAGCACTTGCTCCGCATGGAGCGAAAGGGCTGGATTCAGCGGCGTGAGACGCGGCCCACGGGCGGTCGCGCCGGCCGGCCGGCCGCGGTGTACGAAGTCAGCCCATCCGGAGAGGCGTTCTTTCCCAAACGCTACGACGAGCTCTCGATCGCGCTGGCCGACATTCTAGTCGAGACGCAAGGTCCCGCCGCGCTGCAGTCGGCGCTCGCGCGCATCACCGACGCGTGGGTGGATGCGTGGGCGCCGCGGCTCGCGGGCAAGTCCCTCGACGAGCGGCTGGCGTTGCTCAAGGACTACTACCTCCCCGGCGATCCCTTCCTCACCATCGAGCGCAATGGCAACGTTTCGCTCGTCGAGCACAACTGCCCGTTCTTGAACGTGGCCATGGCGCGTCCCGCGCTGTGCAGCATCACCGTGAACGCCCTGACACGGCTGCTCGGCCGCCGCGTGTACCGGCATCGCAAATTCCAGAACGGCGACGGATGCTGCGAGTTCCGCGTGACGCCGCAGGCCGTCGAAGCCGAGCAGCACACGTTCGCGCTGGAGAAACCGAGCGAGACGGAGAATTCGTGAGGGCCGGGTGATGGTCGGGTGGGAAACGCCGAAAACGGTGGAAACGGCTCGCCGGTCCGCGGCGAAAAACCGCCGACCGTATTAAGGTTGTTTCTTGCCGGGCTTCGGCGAGCCGCCTTCCCCCGCTACCTGACTTGAGGGGTAGTGCGCCGTTTCCGGACGCGACGGCTAATCGAATTTGAAGATTTCGGTTGTGACCGCGAGATTGTCCCTGGCACGGGATGTGCCGGGGACGAAGTATGGGACTGGGAACGACGGGATGGGCGCCTCCACATTGTCCCAACGCCAACTGCACATACTTCAACACGTTGTCGCCCGCGTGGCCGTTCAAGCGCAAGGGCTTCTTCCTGCGTCAACGCTCCCCGCATCGTATCCAGCGGTTTACATGCTTGGGGTGTCATCGTCA
>DASPGK010000007.1:0-3245 GCA_035620655.1 Candidatus Krumholzibacteriia bacterium | reverse complement strand
CTCGTGGTGCGATGTCTCGTACCAATCGGCGTTGGGGATCACACTCATCAAGCAGCGCACGTCCTTGTCGTAGTCGAAGTGCCACGCCGACGCGTGGTTGTTCTTCTTGTACGTCTCCCCTTCGGGGACCGGATACAGCGACGACTTGTCCCAGAACGTCTGCGGGAGCCCGCCGAAGCCGAGGCTCACGTAGAAGCTCTCGGCTTGCTTCACCAGCCACTCCGCTTCCTTCTCCTTGAGCTTGGAATCGAGGTCGAGACCCTCGACCGTGACCATGGCCGACCAATCCTGGCCCCAGCGATTCGGCAGCCAGTGCGCCGGGATCATCTCCGGCACTTCCTCGACGCTGTACTTCTTGGCCAGCTCGTAGCGGGCCCAGGTGTGCAGCTCGCGGTACATCGGCCACAGCTCGCGCATGTACTGCTGCATCTGATCGCGCAGCTCCTGGGTCGTCATGCCGTAGTCGGAGACTTGGTACGCGAAGTAGTCGCTGTAACCCAGCGCCTGCACGGTTTGGTTGCGCAAGGTCTGCATCTCCGCCAAGCCCGCGCGCAAGTTCTTGCCGACTTCCTTGCTCTGCTCCCACGCCGCGAGCCGCTTGGCGAGGTCGTTGTCGTTGCGCAAGAGCTCATCGATGTCGTTGGTGGTGACCGACTTGCCGTCGAGCTGGAAGTCGAAGCCGTACAGCTTCTCGACCTGCTCGGTCTCCACCTTGATGCGCTTCTTCACGATGTCGGCGACGGTCTGGGGGTTGTTGCCGGCCTCGTAGAGGATGGCGTCGAGCTGGCGGACCAAGAGCGGCGAAAGTTTGTCGCGGCTCTCCAGGAACTTCTGCGCCTGCTCGATATTCGCCGCGTTGCCGGTGAAGGCGGCGTAGGCTTCCTTCGCCACCTTGGAGTTATATGCGTTGGTGGTGTCGCCTTCGACGATGTGGGTGTTTGACGCCCACTCGGCTTCGCTGACGGCCAGCCCCAGCTTGACGAATTCTTGGGTGTAGGTATCGACGAACGCCTGCGCGTCCTTCTCGACGTTCTTCGCGCACGAAGCGAGAAGTGCCGTGGCCGCGAGGAGAAGGGCGGCCGAGAGATTCTTCCTCATGTTGCCTCCTGAGTGGGAACTCGTATGGGATAGCGCCGCGCTTGGGTGGGGGTCCGGGCGGCAAGTTCGCGGATACTAGCTGATTTCCACCCAACGTGCCAATGCTATAATGACGCGGCATGGCACCCGACAAGCGAATGCTGACCAACGACGGCGCCGCGTTCGACCCCGTCACCGCGTTCACCACTCCCACGCTCGAGTTCGATTTCCCCGGGCTCGAAGTCGGTGTGGCCGAGTACGCGGAAGGCCCCACCGGCTGCACGGTGTTTTCCTTTCCGCGCGGTGCGACGTGCGTGGCCGACGTGCGCGGCGGTGCCCCGGGCACCATCCTCACCCACCGCGAGGGGTGGGTGGACGCGATTTGTCTAGCGGGCGGATCCGTGTACGGCCTCGAAGCGGCCAGCGGTGTGAACGCGGAGTTGCTCGCGCGCAAGAACTACGACACCGACTGGAACAACATCGCGATCGTGTCGGGTGCCGTCATCTTCGACTTCAATCGCTTTAGAGCCAACAAGGCCGTGTATCCCGACAAGGCGCTCGGTCGCGCGGCGCTGCGCGCGTCGCGGCCGGGTATGTTCCCGCTGGGGCCGCGCGGGGCGGGCGTGTGCGCGTCGGTCGGAAAATGGCTCCGAGACGCCTACGAACTCGAGCGGTCGGGTCAAGGCGCCGCGGTATACGCGTCCGGCGACGCGCGCGTGGCGGCCTTCACGGTGGTCAACGCGGTGGGAGCACTGGTCGATCGCAACGGGCGCGCGGTGCGCGGCCACCTCGACCCCAAGACGGGACGTCGCGTGCGCGTGGGCGAAGTCGTCGCGATCCGCCGCGAGGCCGAGCCCATGCCCGAGCCGCCGCCGGGCAACACGACCCTCACCGTGATCGTCACCAACCAGACGATGGGGACTCGAGAGTTGAATCAGATGGCGCGCCAGGTCCACAGCTCGATGGCGCGCGCCATCGACCCGTTCCACACCATGTACGACGGCGACGTGCTGTACTGCGTCACCACCAACACACTCGCTCCCGCGCCGTTGAACTACAACGAAGTGAGCTACGTCGCGTCCGAGCTGGCCTGGGACGCGGTGTTGCGAAGCTTCTGAACGTGTGATCCTGTGTAGTTTGCCCGGTAGAGAGCGGGTCGTTTGGCGGCGTGACATCGTGGTATAATGATCCTCGCCGCCCAATCCCCGACTGCGATTCCGCTGGAGGTGGCGCGATGCAAACTCGCGTGATTCTCGGATGGACTCTCCTTGCACTATCGGCCGTGCCTCGCGCGTCGGCCGGCATGACTCCGCTGGGCCCCTACAACATCGCCGATCAAGCCTGTCCAGACCACATTGTGCAGGTTGCGGGCCCCGAGTGGGGGGACTGGGCAAACTTGCCGCATTGGGCCGACCCGCAGGGGCCGCACTGCGCCGGGTCCCCGCCGGCGAGTCTTTTGTTGCTCGAGGGCCCGCCGGACCACCCTCGCAACGTGTACGGGATCTACGATCTCAGGCCGGACATCACCTTCGAGCTGCGTTTCGTGAACAACACGGTCGCGAATTTACCGGGACCCGACCTCGTCTTCTTCCAGATGGATCAGTTCAACGAATTCCAGTTACCGACGCGCGTGCCGGGTGGATACATGATTGCGCTCGAGGACGGCGCGGGCGGGTTCGGCGCGTTCCACATCTATCCGAAGGAACTCGCCGTGCCCATCGGCGAGACCTGGGGATACATCCTTTGCGGCCCGGAGCACGGCCCGGCCGGCTTTCCGATATCGATGATCGAAATCGACCTGTCGGACTTCGGGGTGGAGGAGGGCGTGTCGATTACGGCGCTTCGGTTCTCGGCGCTCGACCTGGCCGACCCGCTCATCGTGGCGGCGGTTCATTCCGCGAACCCGGTCGCCGTCGAGTCGACAACATGGGGACGCATCAAGGCGATGTACCGTCATTGACCGCACGCGGGCTCTTGACGCGATGAGTCCAATGCCGTAGACGAATCGCATGGCAACCAAGACCCGCTGCACCTGGCCAGGCACTGACCCTCTCATGCTGTCGTACCACGACGAGGAGTGGGGTACGCCGCTCCACGACGACCGCGCACTCTTCGAGTTTTTGATCCTCGAAGGCGCGCAAGCGGGGTTGAGCTGGCGAACTATTCTC
>DASPGK010000006.1:0-2254 GCA_035620655.1 Candidatus Krumholzibacteriia bacterium | reverse complement strand
AGACGAGTTGCGGGGCTTGCTGGTTCCCGAGCGCGTTGCACATGCTGTTGCCGCTCCCGAACCACTGGAGCACCCCGGCCCCATTGATTCTCTGGGCGAAGATGTCGTGATCCGACGCACCATAGCGCCAGTCACGCCACGCAACGATCGCCCCGCCGGTCCCGTCCGAGGTGATCTGGTGCGAATCCTGGTCGGTGCCGTCCGCACACATGAGGACTCCGTTCGCGACCCACTGGACCGCGCCCACCGCGTTAACGCGCTGCGCGTAGACGTCGTAGTTGGCTCCGCTGCGATAGTCCTGCCACGCGACGACGACACCGCCGGAACCGTCGGCTATCGCCACCGGGAACTCTTGTGCGTTCGCCGCGGCGCACAACGCGACTCCGTTCGCCGCCCACAGGGGCACGCCGGCCGAGTTCACGCGCTGGGCGTACACGTCGCCAGCGTCGCTGCGAAGGTCCTGCCACACGACGATGGCGCCACCCGCGCCGTCGGCAACGATCGCTGCCCATTGAGCGAGAACCCACTGGGCGCCCGGCGCCGTGCAGAGCGCTACGCCGTTCGCAGCCCACAGCGACGTGCCCCTCGAGTTCACCCGCTGGGCGTAGATATCGCTGGCGCCGTTGCGATCGTCCTGCCACACCACGATGGCACCGCCCGAGCCATCGGGGACGAGGATCGGTGTGTACTGGCCGGCTGGTACGAGGGTCAAAGGAGCGCCGTCCGGCGCCCATTGCGCAAACGAGAGACTGGGAAGGAATACGATCGAGATTAGGGCAAGTCTAAACGACCGGCTTTTCATGGAAACCTCCGTGCCAGGGGCGAGTCGCGGCCTCGCAGGCGAAGCGAGGCACAATCGCCCGTCATCCCAACGAAATGCCGGCGAGCACGAAAGCGAACAGGGGGTTTGTGAATTACTTGGGGAGCCGCTGACCTAGGTAGGAAATGAGCAGCCCTCGCTCGCGCAGAGTATCGGTGAACAGCGGCGCGGAGACGATCAGATCGGGAATGTGGTCGCCGTTCATGTCGCCGACGGCCATGGTGAAGCCGAAGTGTTCGTCGGCGGCGGTACCAATCGCGCGCCACGCCGCCGTGGCTTCGCAGCCCTCGCGCGTCCCGCGATACACTTCGACCACACCCAAATGTGTGTGCTTGCCCTCGGTGTATTGCGGCGCACCCACGGCGATGTCAGCCAGCCCGTCGCCGTCGATGTCTCCGAGACCCAAGACCGAATACCCGACGTGCATGTACGCGATGGGTCCCAGCGCTTGCCAAGCGGGTGTCTTCGAGAGTCCTTCCCTGCCGCCGAGAAAGAGCAACACACGACCACGCTCGGGGCGCGACGCGTCGGAGTACTGCGGCTCGCCGATGATGACATCGCCGAAGCCGTCGCCGTTGACGTCGCCGGCGCCCGACACCGTGGTGCCGAAGTGCGAATTGGTGCCGGATCCTTCGGCGGTCCACGCGGGCTCTTCGGCGACACCATCCTTGCCGCCGAGGTAGAGCCGCGCCTGGCCGCAGTCCGTCGTGGCGCCGTCCCAAAATGGCGCCGTCACCAGTACGTCGTCGAATCCGTCGCCGTTGACGTCGCCCGTCGTGCGCATCCATCCACCCAGTTGTGCGACCGCCTGCTCGCCGCGCACCGTCCACGCGGGCTCGGATGACAACCCCGACCGCGAGCCCAGGAACATGCGCACGATCCCTTCGCGGTCGATGCGATCGGTGGCGACCGGCTCCCCGATCACGACATCGCTGTATCCGTCGCCGTTCACGTCGCCCGACATCATCGACAGGCCGAATCCGGAGTCGCGGCTTTGTCCCTGGTGAGTCCACCACGGGGTCAGCGGACCAGGGCCAGGGCCGCCATGAAACAAGAATACGTGGCCCGGGCCTTCCTCCATCTTGTACGGAACTTCGGTGATGAGAAAATCGTGAACGCCGTCGCCGTCGACATCACCGGCGTCGGCGGCGTAGTGCCCGTACGCAAAGCCGCGAACATCCCCGGTGAGCACCGTCTTTCCCTCGGCGCTCGGTCCGTCGGCGGTGCCGGGGAACACGACCACGCGCCCGCGCGCGACGCTGTCCGCACCGATCCACAACGATTCTCCCGCGATCAATTCGCTGAACCCATCACCGTCGATATCGACCACCGCTGCGGTCTGTCCCCAGTTCGATTGCGGCTGATCGCCGGCCCGTCGCCACGCTTCTCGGAGTATGCCCGGCGCTCGCGGCGCCGCGAGTGTCGCGCGCGAAA
>DASPGK010000005.1:0-3210 GCA_035620655.1 Candidatus Krumholzibacteriia bacterium | reverse complement strand
CGACCGCGCGGGGGCGCTCTTGGGCGATCACGCCGCGCTGTGCGATACCATCTCGCGCGCCATCGTGGCCGACCCGCCCTCGCACCTGCGCGACGGCGGCGTGATTCGTAAGGGCTTCGACGCGGGACTCGATTCGCTGATCGACGAGAGCGAAGCGGCCAAGCGCTGGATCGCGGGCTTGGAAGCGCGCGAGCGTGAGCGCACCGGCATCTCCTCGCTCAAGGTCGGCTACAACAAGGTCTTCGGGTACTTCATCGAGGTCTCGAACGCGCACAAGAACTCGATCCCGCCCGACTACGTCGGCAAGCAGTCGCTGGTCAACGGCCAGCGCTTCTTCACCCCGGAGCTCAAGGAGCGCGAGGACTTGATCTTGAGCACCGAAGAGCGCCGCGTGCGCGAAGAGAATCGCGTGTATGACGAGCTGTGCGCACAGGTGGCGTCGCACGCGGAAGCGCTCCAGCGCGCGGCACGGGGGATCGCGACCATCGACGCGGTGCTGTCCCTGGCCATGGTCGCGCGCGCACGCGGGTACCGGCGCCCGGTGGTCGACGAGACCTCGATCATCGAGATCGTGGGCGGACGCCACCCCGTGCTGGAGCGGGTCGTCACCGAACCCTTCGTCCCCAACGACGTCCACCTCGATCCGGAGCGCCGGCAGTTCGCGCTCATCACGGGACCCAACATGTCGGGCAAGAGCACGTTCCTGCGCCAGACCGCGCTCATCGTGCTGATGGCGCAGATGGGGTCGTTCGTCCCCGCCGACCGCGCGCGCGTGGGGCTCGTCGACCGCATCTTCACGCGCGTCGGCGCCTCTGACCGCCTGAGCCGCGGTGAATCGACGTTCCTCGTCGAGATGAACGAGACCGCCAACATCCTGCACCACATGACCGACAAGAGCCTCTTGATCCTCGATGAAATCGGGCGCGGCACCTCCACCTACGACGGGCTCGCGATCGCGTGGGCGGTCGCCGAGTACGTGCTGCAGGGAGTCGTGGCGCGACCGCGTACGCTGTTCGCGACCCACTTCCACGAGCTGACCCAGCTCAAGTCGACCTACCCGCGCCTGGTCAACCTCAAGATCGCGATCAAGGAGTGGGAGGGCGGCATCGTGTTCCTGCGCAAGATCGTCGCCGGCACCAGCGACAAGAGCTTCGGCATCCACGCGGCCAAGGTCGCAGGGCTGCCCCCGTTGGTCATCAAGCGCGCCGAGGAGATCTTGGAATCACTCGAGCTGCGGCGGGATTTGGTCGCGCGGGGCATGGATTCCATAGACGCCAATTCACGTGACCAGATGAGCTTGTTCAACCCATCGACGCCGCCTGGCGGCGGCGATATTGCGCGCGCCATCGACGCCTTCGACATCGACCGCTCGACTCCCCTGGACGCCCTCGATCTGATCCGCCGCCTCAAAGACCGCCCGCGCTGACGCCGGCCCCCACGAAGTGACACCCGCCGGGGGGAAGCCACCACGTAATCCCCGGGCACGACGGGGAGTCATGGTCCGCGATTTGCTCTCCCCATGAGGACGCCTCCGTCCGCCGGCGGACGGAGCGTCGAAAGCACTCGAAGTGCTCTATCTAACACAATGACCACAAAGCGAATACGCTGCGCTATCTTTGGGGGTGGCGAGGGCGACCTCTTCGTCTTTGGCGAGCTCCACAAGCGCCGGGACGTCGAGATCGCATTCGTCTATGACCGGTATCCGGCCGCGGTGGGCCTGGAGATCGCGGAGATTCTGCGGGTTCCGCGCGCCTCGACCCCCGAGGAAATGGGGGCATTCTTGCCTATCGACGTGGCCGTCGTGGGCGACCCGCGCGATCGCTTCGCGCGCGAGCTCGAGATGCTCGGCGACGCCGAGGTCCTGGACCACACCCAGGCGCTCTCGCGCATCGCGAAGCACCCGCAGCCCAAGCCGCGCGCGGAAGCGAAGACGGTCGGCGTGGGCGAGAAGGTGCCCTACTCGATCGACGACGCGTTGGCCGGCTTCGAGCGCCTCTTCGACCGCAAGCGTCTCCTCAAGTTCCTCCTCGACGTCGCCGTGCAGACCACCGGTGCGACCAACGGCTCGATCATGCTGTACTCGCCCGAGGCGCGCGAGCTCTACATCGCCTACGCGACCGGGTTGAGCGAGCGCGTGGTCAAGAATACACGCCAGAAGTTGGGCGAAGGGATCGCGGGCGGTGTGGCGCGTGATCGCAAGGGCAAGCTGATCCGGCAGACCGCGGTCGGGGCGCTCTACGAATCCGGGCGCGACCGCGTCGCCATCGCGTCGGCGTGCTCGGTACCGCTGCTCGACCCCGAAGACGGTGGCGAGCGCTTGCTCGGCGTGCTCAACGTGTCGTCCACGAAGAACGCGCGCGAGCTCTCGATGGAAGACCTGGCCACTCTCGAGCGCTTGAGCCGACGTATGGCGCGCGTGCTCGCGGAGTCGCTCAAGCTCCAGGAAGTGCAGCTGCGCTCGGGCGAGATGAACCTGCGCCAGTCGGTGGGGGAACTGGCCGAGAAGCCCGGCACCACGGCGGAGAAGTTCGGCCTGTTGGCGTCGTTGGTCGCGAAATTGACGGGGGCGGAATCGGTCGAAGTATTCGTGAGTGCGCCCGGGGGCGAGTGGCTCGTGCTGGGCGGCTCGAACCGCCGGGTTGCCAACGAACCCGAGCTCGTGCGCGTGGGCCGCGGTGCCCTGGCGCGCGCGTTCCTCGAGAAGCGCGCCATCATTCTGACCGAGCCCGTCGACCCCCAGTCGATGGAGCTGGCGTCGTCGTTCGTGTTCGTGCCGCTGGTGCTCACCGAAGTGGTCGGTGTCCTGACCATGGAGTTCGCGGACCGGGCGCGCCTGGACGACTTCATCGCGGTCAAGGATTCGGTGGCGCTCGAGTTGGCGCGCTTCATCGGCTCGGAGCGGCGCGAGCGTCGCCTCAAGAGCGAGCTGGCGTCGCTCGCGAAGGTTTCGGAGGCCGCACCCGCGCTGATCGCGTGCCGATCTCTGCAGGACCTGGCCGACGTGGTGGTGCGCGTGACGGCCGACGCGCTGACGTGCGAGCGCGTATCGATGCGGGTGCGCGCGCGCGCCGAGGACGCGTGGACCATCGCGCGCTACGACGCCGAGGGACGCGCGCAGGAGGCGTGGCTGGCCGAAGACGACGAGACGTTCGCGAAGCTCGAGCGCTCGCGCGCGCCGTTCCAGACCGCGGTGCTTCACTTCGACGGGAG
>DASPGK010000004.1:0-4984 GCA_035620655.1 Candidatus Krumholzibacteriia bacterium | reverse complement strand
GGCATCGAGTAGGAAGGAGCCGCGAGCGCGCTCGCCGCCAGAGGAGGCGGTGAGGACGTCCCCAAGTAAACGTCGAACTCGATCGAGTCACCGTCGACGTCCCACGACTCCCAGGAAAGCAGTCCGAGCCCCGCGCTCACTCCAACCGCGCCATCGAGCGGGAGCGGGTTGGTGGGAGTTTCCGGTGGGCTGTTGCCGGTGCACGGGCACGATCCGTCGGCGTTGAACCGGCTCGTGACCCCGACCGCGGGGATTCCCTGGAACGCGCAGTCGGTGGCCGCGACCTCGCCCACGACCGGATCCGCGACGATTGGGTATGCGCAGCACGGGGCGGTGGCACCGCCGGTTCTCATGTAGCTGATTTCGAGGACGTGCGTCGGGACGTTCGTGCAGCCCAGGAGCGCGATCGACACGCCGGACTGCGAGGAGCCGATCACCAGGACGTCGGGTACCGAGACGTCGGTGAGGAACGTGGCCCCGAAGCACACGGGAACCGGTGCCGCGAACTGCACCGCGGTAACACCGGTGCCGTTGGGGCGCACCACGACGTAGGCCGTAACCATGCCGGGAGCGTCGCCGGAGAAGTTGCAACTGGAACCCGATGCGTCGGTGTAGAGGCCGATCGTCGGAGTTTGTGCGAAGGAGGGGCCTGCGCTGCGCGCAGCCATGCACGCGAGCGCGAACAGAACGATGCGCGCGCTTTCCGTAGGAGTGGCTCGCCGGAACCTCGGCATGGCGCTGGCGACTCCCGGTCGCCGGGGGCGCTCCCAGGATACACCCGTGTGCCGGAGGGGACAAGGGTCGAAGCCCTTTTTCGTTCAAAAACGTCCCTCGTCGACGTCATGGATGAAGCGGGTCACGCCGTCCACGTAGGTCGCCTGGTCGTCGTACATCGCCATGTGGCTCCCGTTCGGGCAGAAGAGATAGCGCCCGCGCTGAACCGCTCCCGCCATCATCTCCATGTGCTTCGGGTCCATGGTGTCGTGCTGCGCGCCGATGACGAGGGTGGGCACCGTAATCTTCCCCAAGTCCGCGACGCGATCCCACTTCTCGAGCTTGCCGCTCGTGTCCAGCTCGCTCGGCCCCTGCATCGGGATGTAGACCGCGGGATTCATGTGCTCGAACGCGCGCAGCACCGGGTCCGGCCACTGCGCGTACGGAATGCGAATGATGTGCAGTTCATAATGGTGCGGGATTAGGAGTTCCATGTAGCGCGGGTTCTGGTAGTCCTTCGCCGCCTCCAGCGCCTGAAGTTCGGCGAGAACGGCCGGGTCCATGGTCGACTTGAAGGCCGACTTGGCGTACGCGCTGTACTCGGGAATGCTCGCCATCATGTTGGAGATGACGAGACCTTTCAGATGATCTTGATACTTGAGCGCGTACTCCATCGCGAGGATTCCGCCCCACGAGTGACCGAGCAGGTAGAAGTTCTCGCGATCGAGGCCGAGCGCTTGGCGAACTTGCTCGACTTCCTCGACGAAGCGCGCCGTATCCCACAACGACGAATCGTCGGGTTGGTCGCTGAAGAAGGAACCGAGCTGGTCGTAGTAGTAGTACTCGATGCCCTCCTTCGGAAGAAAGCTGTCGAAGCACTCGAAGTACTCGTGGTTGAACCCGGGACCGCCGTGCAGGAGGAGTAATTTCACCCGCGGGTTGTTACCGACGCGTTTCGTCCACACGTGGAATTGACCTTTGGGCGTGTCGATCGCGACCATCTTGACGCCGCCGCTCAAGACGTCGTCGCGTCCGGTGTTGTCGAAGTAAGAGACCTGCGCGCGTTGGTCGGGCGCGGACTTCTCCGCGCAGGAAAGGAGAAACAACGAGGAGATTAGGATCGATACCATCCGGGTCACGTTATGATCACCTCTGTCACTTGAGCAGCACCATCTTACGCGTCCGTCGTACGCCGTCGACGTCGAGCACGTAGAAGTACACCCCGCTCGGGACCGCGCCGCCATAGTTGTCGATGCCCTCCCACACGACCGCGTACGAGCCGCTCGGCTGTTCCTGGTTCACCAGCGTCCGAATCGTGCGACCGCCGACGTCGAATACCGACAGTCGCACGTGCTGGGGCGCATCGACGTGGGGAAGGTCGTACGAAATCGTCGTTTGCGGATTGAACGGGTTGGGGTGGTTCTGCAGCAACGCCAGCGCGCGCTCGCGCATCGTCACGGTCGCGACCGGCGATCGGTACACGTCCTCGTCGAGCGTTCGCACGACCAGCTCGTAGTGGTACGTCTTCCCCGCCTCCACGGTCTCATCGCGAAACACGCGTGCGCCGGTATCGACCGTCGCGAGCGGCACCGGAAGAGATTCCCCCGCGGCGCGTCGGTACAGCGTGAGCGATTCGATGGGTTCGTCGCTCGATAGCTCCCACGTCACGTCGACGCCGTCACCCACCTGGGCCGCGTCGAACTTCGAGATCAGAACCGCCAACTGAATGACGTGGAACCGCCACACCAGACTGCTGGTGGAGAACTCGCCGTCGGTCGCGATCACGCGCCAGTAGTACGTTGTGTTCAGCTGCAACCCGTCGATCGGGTAGGAGCGCGTCGTGAGTCCGATCGCGATTTGCGGAGGCGGATTCGTGGCCCCGAAGAAAAGCCGGTACGTGACCGGCTGCAGGTCGGGATCACCCGATCGCCAGCCGAGGACGACCGCGGGCCCCGTCAGCCCCAAGTTCGGCGGATTGGGGTCGAACGGTGCAATGGGCGGTGAATTCTCACGGGTCACGAACGACCAAACGGGACCGGACGTCTCGGCTCCGAATTGATCGCGCGCGACGATGCGCCATCGATACACGGTCGCGAACGCGAGCGTGCCGCCTTGATAGAAGTGGTCGGGAACATTGCTCGCGACCAGGGGAGGATCTTCTTCGGTGCCGAAGTAGACGTCGTAAGCGACCGCCTCGCCGCCGATCCATTGCAGACCTCCCGTGATCGCTTGGTCGGTCGCCCCGTCTCCGGGGCGCGGCCCGGAGGGCACGGCGGGCTCGGCATGGGAAGGTTTGTGCGCGAGGGTGACGATGAGGGACGTCGCAGAAAGGACCGTGAGGAAGGTTCGAAAACTAGGGCCTCGCCCGTTTGACGTCGGCATGGTCGCGCCTCCCTTGGCTGGAGGCCGGAGCGTACACCCGCCGCCACGCCGGAACCACCTAAAACAAACCCGCGTCCGAATCCTCGCCACGGGCAGCACCGCACCGTCACTTGAGCAGCACCATCTTGCGCGCTCGGCGCTTCTCTCCGACCTCGAGCAGGTAGAAATAGACTCCGCTCGACACGCGCGCGCCCCGATCGTCCTTCCCGTCCCAATTCACTCGGAAGGCGCCACTGGACTGGTCTTCGTCCACCAGCGTGCGCACCACGCGGCCGGACACGTCGAGGACGACGAGTCGCACGCGCTCCGGCCGGGCCGCGGCGGGACCCTGGTACGGAATCGTGGTGCGCGGGTTGAACGGGTTGGGGTGATTCTGGCCGAGCGCGAGTGTCACCCCGGGCGTGGTGACGGTTGCCACGCGCGAGCGAAATTCATCGCCGTCGGTGGTGCGAACCACCATGTCGTATGCGTACGTCTTTCCGGGATCGACCGACGAGTCCACGTACCAGCCCGTCGCACCGTCGATCGCACCGCGCGCAACGGCGATCGCGAGCGACGCATCCTCATGTCGATATAGAACGAATTCGTCGATCGCTTCGTCGCTCCACAGCTCCCAGCTTATCCTCACGCCCTCCTCGATCGCGACGGCGTCAAAGGCGGAGAACAACACCGGGACCGGGGGGGATTCGAGCGGGATGCCGTCGTAGTAGAAACGCAGGCTGTAGTCGATGAGAACCGGCCACAGGAAGCGCGCGTCGGTCCAGACGATGTGCACGGCATCGTCGCCCGTCGCCACGCCGATGTACTCGAGGTAGTTGCCCCCATACCGATTCGGATTCGCGACCGATTGATTGGAGGGCACGTCCGCCACCGGTTCATTGGGCTCGAAGGTGACGCCGCCGGTGCGGCTCATCGCGGCGTACACGCGCACCGACTGGTTCAGCGGATCTTCGCGCGCGTCGTAGAACACCACGCTTACAAGTCCATTGGTGCGCCCGACGTCGATCCAGGGCAGGAATTGATCCCGCATGGTGGCGTCGTCGTTGACGCGCACCGGCAGCGACCATGTCTGCGCCTGGTCGTCCGAGTAGCGCAGCAAGATGTCCAGTCCGTTCGCGCCCGGCTGGCAGTACACGATGTACGCGCGACCCGTGAATGCCCCGCCGCTGATATCGACGTCCATGACCGGCGCCGCGCCCACGCCCCGGTCGGGCTGCGCCGGGATGGGCGTGCGCCACGCCATGGCACCGGTCGACACCACCACGTCGGTCCCCCACGTCAGGCCGCCGTCGAAGGAGCGATCCACGAAGAGCGTCGCGTCGGTGGCGTCGATGTCGTTCCACGACACGTAGACCTCGCCGTTCGGGCCCACCGACGGGTCCGCCACCAGCGCACGGTCGCGGCCGGCGATCGAATCGTCGTTGATCACGAGCGGCGGCGAGAACGTTTGCCCGCCGTCGATCGATCTCGAAATGCTGATCTGTTGGTCGACGTTGCCGGCCGGTGTCGGGATGTTCCACGTCCACGCGATATAGATGTTCTCCCGCCCCGGCACGGTCGGATCCGGCCCGGTAGCGAGCACCCACTTGTCGTGACCCGGAACGTTCAAGACGCGGTTCGCGGTCCCGATGATAAACGCCGGCCCGTAGGTTTGCCCGCCGTCGGTGTTCTTCGCCACCACCAACGACGTGCGCTCCGTGCTTCCCGTGAAGACCAACGTGCCGTAGGCGACGAACACGTTCCCGTTGGCGTCGAAGGTCACCGCGGGGTCGAAGCGCGGGGTAAGTCCCAGATGGTCTTGGGCATCACCGACGGGCACCAGCGTCCACGTCTGTCCCTTGTCGAAAGAGCAATACGTGGCCATGTGGACCCCCGTGTTCGAGTGCCC
>DASPGK010000003.1:0-7419 GCA_035620655.1 Candidatus Krumholzibacteriia bacterium | reverse complement strand
CGACGATACGCCCAGCGTCTGCGGCCCGAGCGCCGGCCCCAGCTTCCAGAAAATCTGCGCGAAGCCGTCGTCGTCGGTCGCAACCACGGCCTGCGTCACCGGACCGCCGCTCGTCACGATCGACCCGCCGCCGGTCGCGACCGCGAACCTGACCGGGATGCCGCCCATGTCGCGGTCGGGCATCGACGTCGTCACTCGCACACGCAGCGGCGCCGGCAGCGTCTCGCCGGCGACACCGTCCTGGTCGTTACCCGATACTTCCGTGAGCGTCTCGGCGGCCACGAAATCGTAGACCCCGATCCGCGAGCTCAACTGCTCCGCCGCGTACATGCGATTGCCGTGCGGGTGGAACGCGAATTCCATCAACGACCCGGGCGCGGAAACCGTCGGGAACCCGTCCGTTGGGCAAACCAAGTTGTAGCGCAGGTACCCGACGCCTTCGACCGTGCGCACGGAGAAGTCGCCCTGCGGGGCGAGCGCGAATTCCTGCTTCTGAACGACCTCGGTCTCCGTGTTCGTCGTGCAGGAGAAGGGATTGGTCAACAGCGGCGGAGTGCTGGCGTCGTAGGTGAGGACGCGGTAATCCGCCAAGTCGGTATTGAACCAGCCGTACACGTACAGCCTCGCCCCGTCGGGGGACACCGCCAACGACCAGATGTCGTCGAACCCCGTAAACACGGTTCCCACCCCGAGCCCGTATGCGGGAGATAACGGGTTGGTGTCGAAGATCCGGATGACTCCGGTATCCACCGCCACGTATGCCACGCGACTGGAGGGATGGTGCGCGATGTCCACCACGTCACCCCCCGTGCTCGTGCTGTCGACGACCGTCGGCACCACACCGTCCGCGATGCCGGCCGCGTCGTACACGACGATCTCGTCGACCTCGACAAACGTGAGGACGGTGCGGTTGTTGGGACTCGCGCTGACGATCCTGGCCTGGAGGTCGGGGGTCGGCACCGCGGGCCCGCGCGTCAGAAATCGGGGGTCGTTGGGGTCGGCGTAGAACGACTGAATGCGCCGCGGATCCGCCGGGTCCTGGATGCCGCCGGCGACGAGGCCCACCTTACCGTCGGCGGTGATCGCGATGTCCCACACGATGTCGCCGGCCCCGCCGGCGGGTGCGAATTCGCCGATCAATGTATGGAAGTTCGGACTTTCCGGCCGCACGTCGTACACGTTGGTCTCGTTGGTCCCGCCGCACCCCGTGTAGAGGTAGTCGCCGGAGGGCGAGAACGCGATCGCCGGGGTCACGTAGTCGCAAAACGGCAGCAGCGACGCGGACAAGCGAACGTTGTCCGGACTCGACGGTTCGAGCGCGGTGAACTGCACGGGATTCGACGTCTCCGGAGAGCTGGCTCCGAAGTTGGTCGCGAGCAGCGTGACCGGGCCGGATGTGATCCCCGCGGGCACGATGGCGATCGCCATAGTCAGGCTTTGCAGCTGCGCCGGCACCAGGATCCCGTTGAAGTCGACTTCGACGCTATCGATTCCCTCGTCCAAGGGACTCATCGTGAACACCACTTGCGTCCCTGGATTGCCGGCGGTCGGAAACATGCTCATGATGGTGGGGCCGATGCCGATGGTCGTGACCGCCATGCGTGGCCCGCCGGCTATGTCGCCCTGCAAGATCGAGAACGCGTAGATGCCGTCGCCCGAAATTACGACGTCGACCGGGTTCGACATCTGCGGCGTGGTCTCGATGACGCTGCGAAAAGTCGCGTGGGTCTCGTCGAGGTCGACGATCTTCAGGTTGTCGAGCTCGCGATCGGTCGCGTACAGGTAGAAGCCGGCCGGCGTCGTGTCCAGGCCGCGCAGCGATCCGCCCGTCGCGATGTCCTGCACGAAGAACGGCGCCCCCTCGATGGCGAGCACGGAGAGATTGCCATTGCCGTCGGCGACGTACGCGCGCTGGCCCTGCGGGTCGATCGCGAGGTGGCGCGGGTCCGGGTCGACCGCGATGCGATCGGCGACGGCGCCAGTCGCGAGCTCGAAGAAGAAGACCTCTCCGGAGCTAGCGAGCGCGAGCAGTTGGTCACCGGCGGGCGGGACTGCCATCTCTCCGGCCAGGCCGATGCCGTCGGGTGAGTAGAGCACGCCGACTTGCTGTTGATACGTCGGGCTTCCCAAACGAATGTCCCACACCTGGATCTCGGCCTCGTCGGTCGAGACGTAGGCGCGGTAGCCGAACGGATCCACCACGATGCCCTTCGGGGTCGCGCCCAGGGGACGCGACGCGATGACCTGATGGAACAGCCCGGGATCGACGGTCGGGTCGGACATGATTTCCGTGATTTCGCCCGAGGTCTCGTTCACCGCGTACACGCGGCGCCCGTCGGGTGTCGTCGCCACGTCGGAGAAAACTCCGGACGCGTCGATGAACGTGCGCGAGAGGTAGTTCGACTGCGAGGGATCGGCTCCCACCGCATCCACACCGCCCGCCACCGCCACGTACGCGAATGCGCCGCTCGGACCGAGCGCGATTGCCCGCGGCGCGTCGGAGAGCGGCACGCTCCCGCTCTCGTAGCCGCGCGCGATCTCCGTCTCCGAGAGCACGGTGAACACGAGCGCGTTGCTCACTTCGGGACCGGGGTTGGTCACCGCGACGTCGCCCGTCGTGGCGCCGACGGGTACGCGCACGAGGAGACTATTCGGGCCCTCGCGCAGTACCGGGGCCGGCTGCCCGCCGAACATCACCGTGGCACCCGGATCGAAGCCGCGGCCGTTGATCACGACGGTGTTTCCCACCACGCCCTTGTTGGGCGCGAGACTCGAGACGCTGATCGGCGGCTCGACCTCCGTCTCAATGCTGAGCGCGAATTCGCTCGCCAGCGGATTGCCCGCCAGATCCAGGAGGTTGGTATTGAAACGAAGGGTATACACGGTCGAAAACGCCAGCGGGGTCGAGGGCGTGAAGACGGCCACCGAGTCGTCGTGAACAAGCACGATGTTGCCGGCCACGCCGACGTCCATGGGGTCGCGAAACGAGAATGCGCTTGCGATCGTCATGAAGTCGAGGCGCTCTGAAAATCTAACCACGTAGGCCCCGTCGATGGGCGCGCCCGTTGTCCCGTCGGCAGGATTCGTGCTAGTCACCGTCGGCGCTTCGGCGTCGATGTTGGTGATGATGGAAACGGTCGTCGTGCTTCCTTCGGTCACCGACACGGCGGTTCGGTCCAGCGCGTCGTCGGTGTTGGATTCCGCCGCGTCGTAGGATTCGGCCTGGAAGTCGGTGCGCGTGGTCTCAACCAGCAATGCGTTGATATTGCTGGGCGTCATGCGGTCGATGTTCGAGGTGCCGTCCAGCGGATAGATCGATACGTAGTAGTCGCCGTCGGGCAAGCCGACGAATGTGAACGAGCCATCCGGGAGTGTGAAGTCGCACGCGGTGGTGTCCTCGGTGGCTTCGTCGATCACGAACACGATCGCGCCCGGCATCGGGTCCCCGCTCTGACCGTGCGTGACGGTGCCTTCCAAGCGGCTCGAGTTCGACATCGTGGCGGGGCTCCCGTAGGCCTTGCGATACACCGCGAGGTCGTCGTCTTCCAACGAGCGCGCCGCCAAACCGCCCGGCAGCACGAAGTACATGGTCGACGAGCGTACCGCGGTGTGCGAGATGCCGAACAGGTGGCCGGCTTCGTGCGCGGCGATGCTGTGGATGTCCTTCACCGACGAAGCTCCCGACGTTCCGTACGCGAACGACGGATTGAAGATCATGTCGGCGTCGAAGATCTCGCCCGGGCGATAGAGCCGCCCGTCGATCAGCGAGTCGGTCTCGAAGCTCGTGGTGAGGCCCACGGCCAGGGTGGTCAGGCCGAAGGGATAACTGGTATCGACGAACGTGACGAGGTTGACCCCGTCCATCCCGTCGGCGATTTCCTGGGGCGTCGTGCCCGCGTAGACGACCGCCAGCTCGGTGCCCGGTATCGTCGCCCAGCCGTCGAACGCGTCCTGGATCGCCTCGAGGTCGCTGTTTCCGGAAACGCCCGGCGCCCCCTGGTCGTTGATCACGTAGGTGATGGTCGCGTCCGTCTGGCCCCAATACTCGACGTGTCGCGCGCCGCTTCCGTCGTCGATGCATCCGTCGCCGTTGCGATCGAATCCGGACGCATCCTCGGCGGGGCACGCGTCCTCGGCGTCGGGAACGCCGTCCCCGTCCGCGTCGTCGGGGATCAACCCGGACGCGGCGTAGGCCGTAAGCAGGACCACCGCGATGAGCACCGAGAGTTTCAGGAGCGTTGTCTTCATGGCTAGCCCTTCCGTTGCACGATCAAGTTGCATGCAACACCGTCGCGCATCGTCCTATTGGTTCGGGAGCACGTCGTCGATAAACTGCTCGAGCGTGACCCGTTCCGCTGCCTTTGCGCTGGTTCCGTCGGTCGCGGGCGCCTTGCCCTCGCCCATGTCGGGCGGAAGCGCGTGCTTGACGAACGCCTTGCCGGTGCGCGCGTCGCGTTCGATCATGTACTTGCCCTGCGAGAAGCCGGCGACCTGGAACGCGCCGGGCACCGACGGCTCCAAGAACAGCAGGACTTCTTCGCCCTTCTTCCATTGCAGCGCGCCGTGCGCGGTCATGCGCACGTTGCCGACCACGCCGCCGATCTGCACGACGCGAACGGTCTGCGCGGCGCCGCCCTTGTAAGTCGAACCGACGGTCACCACGGCCTCCGTGAAGATCTTCGACTGGTCCTCGTTCCAGTAGGAACGAACGCTCGAGACCTTTCCGTCGACGACCAACTGTGATTCCTGCGCGAGCTCCTTGGGCGAGCGCTGAATCACCTGGGTTGCGAACGAATCCACGGCGACGGCGCCAACAGCCAGCGCCACCGCCCAATGAACCAGACTCCGGGTCATGACGAACCCCTCTCGGTTTGCGAACCTCTCCCCGATTGATTGAGAACTGCAGGACGGGCCCGCGCGGGCCCCGAACTACCGCGGATCCACTACCACGGCGAGCGCTCCGTCCCCGTCACCACGAACGGCGACCAGTAGAACGGATGCGAATACTTTTCGGTCTCGATGAGCGCGAGGCGCGCTTCGTTGAGCGCCCGACTGGCGGGGCGCTTCTTTCCCAGCATGCGCTCGTAGAATGCTTTCATGAGCTCGGCGGTCGACTCGTCGGAGACGGCCCATAGGCTCGCAACGACGGAGCCCGCACCGGACGCGAGGAAGGCACGGCTCAGTCCGACCACGCCCTCGCCCCGCGAGACTTTCCCCCGCGCGGACTCGCACGCCGACATGACGACTAGCCGGCTGCGCGTCGGGGTGGCGATGATTTCCAGCGTTCGGAAGTAGCCGTCCTCGCCGTCGCCGGGTGAGAGCACGATGCTCGATCGCTCCGGCTCCGAGGCGTCGACCAGCCCGTGGGTCGCGAGGTGGACGACGCGGGGCGCGCCGTTCTTGAGTTCGCGCTTGACGGTCGCTTCGCGCGCGTCCTTTCCGGTGAGGATCAGCTTGCGGTCGTTCTTGATCTTCGCGGACAGCACGCCCACTTCTTCGTCGGCGAAGGGAAGCTGCGCGAGCGGCGCGCCTTGCTCGGTGGCGAGCGCCGAAAAATCGGGATTGCCGACCGCGAGCAGTTCGCGCGGATAGTCGCCGGAGCCCGAAGTCGACTTGAGAGAGGCGTAGACGGCGGCCGAGGGCGCGTACATCGTGACGAGGTTGCGCGCGAGGAACGGTTGCTTGTTCCAGCCGCCGTTCGAGGGCTCCGCCGTCAACAATACTTCGAAGGGCAGCTCGAAGAGCACGCCGTCGGGGACGATCACGGCGGCCTCCGCTTTCGCCAGCCGCGCGGAGACGGGCGCGAGCAGGGCGCCGTAGGCGGCGCGCGACGCTCCCAGCAGATGGCTGGGGTCCCCGTCGACGCGAGAGAGCGCGTCGCGGACGCGCCGCGTCATGGTTTCGATCTGCGCGCGGGGCGGAAGCCGGGCCATGTCATAGCCGTCGCGGCCGACCACCCACACGAACGACACCGAGTCGCCGAGCGCGTACTCGACCAGCACCGTCTTGTCGGGCAGCGAGCCGGCGATCGCATCGAGGTCGACGGCCGCTTCGGCGCCGGCCAGCCCGCCCAACGCCGACGACACGCGCGCGCGGCGCGCCTCCACGTAGCGGCGCTCGATCTCGGCACGCATCGTCGTGTAATCGGAAGCCGCGGGATCCAGCGAGTAGAGGCGGTCGAGCAGCTTCACTTCTTCGGGCGAGGATTGACCGGCGACAGCGGAATGCAGCATGTCGAGGAGCCCGCGCGCCTTCGCCTTTTCAATGGTCGCAAAGGCGCGCTTCGACCAGCGCGCGTCCTTCGTCGCTTCGAAGGTGGAGACGTAGTACCTCGTCACTTCCTCGTAGTAGTGACGGCGTATGCCCGAGAGATACCCCGACTGGACCTCGGCGCCGCCGATTCCGGCCCCCTGCGATTCGACGCGGGCCAGCGCCGCGTCGTAGTAGAAGGCGGCGCTGTCGGCCTGCTCGCGCTCGAAGCTCTCGCCGGCAGCGAACAGAATCGCCGACTCGAGATTCGTCAGACCGGCCGTGCGCACGCGCGGCGCGACGTCTCGCAGGCGCTCGCGCGCTTCCTCGGTCCGGCCCATGGAGGCGTACACGCTGGCGATCGCGATCTCGTCCTCGAGCACGTACCGGACCGCCTGGTCGTGCGTGTCCTGCGCGAGCGCTTCCTGCCACGACGCCAGCGCGGCGTCGTAGCGGCCAAGCCGCATCTCCAAGTCGCCGCGCAGGGCCACGGCCTCGCGATACAAGCGCGCGTCGCCCGCCTTCTCGGCGCCGGCGATCGCTTCCTGCGCGGGCTTGAGGCCGCGCTCGTAGGCCCCGGTCTCGCGGTAGAACTCGGCGATGGTGATCTGGGACAACGGCACGTACGACGGATTCTCGAGCTGGGCGGCCAGCTCGGAGAACTTCAAGAGGTCGGTGCGGGCGTCGTCGATCTCGCCCATGTTCAGGTAGGTCGCGCCGCGCGTCGACAGCACGAGGGCCTGTTCGATCGCGTCGGGGTGCGCGTCGAGGAGCGTCGACGCGGCCTCCAAGTTGGAGAGCGCCTCGCCGTAGCGGCCCTGGAGGCGGAGGTTGTCGGCGAGGTTGCGGCGCAGCGTCGCTTCGGCGTTGGCCAGCTCGCCGCGCTGTGCGATCTCGATCGCGCGGCGGTAGGCCGCCTCCGCGTCCGCGGCGCGGCCCATGTCGACGTTGAGCAGCGCGATGCCGCTCAAGATCTCGGTCATCTGCTGCGGGTTGCCCTGCGCTTCGAGAATCGGGAGCGCTTTTTCGTAGCAGTCGCGCGCCTGCACGTAGCGTCCGGTTCGGTTGTATACGTGGCCGAGGACCGTGTACGACGTGCCGAGTCCGCCCAAGTCGCCGGTCGTCTCGCGCAACGCGATGGCTTGCTGGTAGTACTCGATCGAGCGCGGA
>DASPGK010000002.1:0-6350 GCA_035620655.1 Candidatus Krumholzibacteriia bacterium | reverse complement strand
CGCCCATGCGGTCGGGAGGAAGTCCCTCGCTCGCACTGAGCGCACGCCGAATCTCGATGATCGCGTCCTCGCCATCCTGACGATCCAACAGCAGTCGTGCGAGTGTGAGCCGTGACTTGAGGTCGAGAGTAAGGTCGCCCTGCCCGATTGTTTCGATCCCGGTTCGCAAGACTTCGATGGCCGCATCCAGGCTGTCGACGGCGAGTGCGTCGGCGAGTCCCCACAGAGCATCGATGCGCACCTGCACGTCCAGCGTATCCCCCATCGCCGCCGCGCGGCGGAAGGTCGCGTTCGCCGATTGGATTCGCCGCGCACTCGCGTACGCGAATCCGAGGTTCTTCAGCACGAGGCCGGCTTGTGGTCGCGTGCCCGCATCTTCGCAGACCGCGAGCTGCTCTTGGAGGATCTCGGCGGCCTTGTCATAGCGTCCGCATGCTTGGTGGGCCAGCGCCAGGTTCGACGCCGCGGTCATCGCACCCATCGTCTCGCCCTGCGCGCGATGGATCTCGAACGCGGTCTGGTAGTACTGCATGGCGAGCATGAGGTCGCCATAGCGGTGCTCCAGCGTCCCCAGGTTGTTGAGTGCGTGCGCCGCTTCGACCTGCTGCCCCATCTCGGTCGCGCTCAACCAGACGCGCTTGAAGCACGCACGCGCGGAGTCGATCTGGCCCAGGGACGAATACACGCGCCCGAGTCCGACGAGGGGCACCAACTCCGCACGGCCGTCGCCCGCCATTCGATACAATCGAATCGAGCGTGCGTAGCCGGCGCGCGCGCTCGCCAAGTCCCCGCCGACCATGGCCACGTACGCGCGCCCCGTGCGCGCCCGTGCTTCGCGGATCAAGTCGTCCGTCGCGAGCGCGATTTCGAGCAAGCGGGTATTGAGCGCTACCGACTCGTCGCGCATTCCCAGAACGCCGGCCGAGTACGCGCCGCCTCCAAGCGCATCCATCCAGCGCGCGGAGTCGCGGGACCCCTCGGCCCACTCGCGCACGGCCGCGAAGGCCTCGCGCGCCTCGCGCATGCGACCGCCCATCTGATTGGCTTGCGCGCGCGCCAGGAGCAGTGCGGACACCAACGCGGAGTCGCCCTCCGCAAAAGCGTCGGGGAGGCTCCGGGCGACGATGGCTTGGACGGAATCGGCCTGGCGGGCGATTAGGAGTGTGTCGATGCGGGCCGACAATTCCCTCGCGTCGGCACTCGACGGAGGCTTGGGGTTCAGTGTCGACCGGCGCTCCTGGGCCGGTGTGTTGGCAAGGTTCAACAGAACCGCCAAGGCAACGACAGCAATGGGGGCGCGTCTTCTCACGTTGAACTCCGAGCGACGGTGTCTCCCGAGAGACCTTAGCGCGGTCGTCAACGCCCGCCCATCGGAATCGTGAGCGCCACGCCGATCGGCATCGTGCGCGACGCCGGGCCGATGCTCAATGAGGTTTTCGACATGGGAACCCATTGCTCGGCGCGCATCATGCCTCCTACCAGCGCGCCCACGCCCGCGCCCAACGCTGCGAACAACGGTACGGCCAGAGCGTCCATGCCATTGAAGCTGTTGCTGCTCCCATCGGCGTTGTCCTGGTCGTCCATGACGATCGCGACGATGCCCCCGACCGCTCCCACCGTCATGCCGATGATCGCGCCCCTGCCGGCGTGGGACTTGCTTCCCCGGCTCACCTCGAGTTCCGAAATCGATGACGTCGACGCGAGATGGGGAGCCGCGGCCTCGGTCTGGACCCGCACGCGGTCGCCTTCGGTCCCGAGATAGTTTCCGACGATCCACGAGCTTGCCGCGCTCGAGCGCAGGCGGATTCGTTCTCCCGGCACGATCGACGCAGACTCTTGCGCGCCGACTTCCGCGGCGGTGACGAGCGCAGACAACCCGAGAAGGATGAACTGTTTACCGCGACGATTCGTGCGGCCACCACTATGGATCATCATCGAATAACCTGCCTTATCGATACAGCGCCTTGATTGCTCCCCACGTGGACGAGTTGCTCGACACCGGTTGGCAGTCGAACAATTCGGGGTCTCCGCCGTATTGTATCCCGGGATCGTGATTAATGCATAAGGAGCAGCCGCCACCCGGACCCTCGAAGACTTCGAAGTGAAAGGTCGTCACGAGCTCGGGCTCGTTGCCGCATGTCACGACATCCAGCGCCTCCGCGTCGGGATGCGGCACCACGATGAACTGCGCGCATGAATGCGACATGCCATAGCCTTGATATGTAACGGTGCCGAGCACCGTGTCGCCGGCCTGGCACGACCCATAGCAAACCGATATCCCGGTGCGCATGTTACCCAGGCTCGGCCACGCGTGTGTTTCGGACACGTACGTCATCGCCATGCCTGCGTTGGCCTCGAGCTTGAAGCGGGCCGCGATCGAGCCGGTGTTGAACCGATGCATGAGAGTCAGTGTGTGCAGTCGAGGGGCGTCGTCCACGATATAGCAGTCTTGGAATTCGGACAGGACCACGATTGCGTCCGCGAGGGCCGGCCGGGGGGCGGCCAGGCCGACAAGAGCTAGCGCCGCAAGCGACGAAAGGATCGGGCGGAGGATGGGCGGGCGCATCATGACGCTCCGATCGTTGGGACTCACTTCGGACTATGAGGACCGCGTCTGTTGGTGATTATAGCACAGGATGGACAGCCGTCCGCCTTCGACTGGGATGGCGGACGTTGTACTAGCGCTCCTCCGTGGCCTCGCACAGATAGAACTGGTTTCCGTCGGGATCGCCGAAGAACACCGTGCGAAGTCCGGCCTCTGCGCCCTCCTTGATGGACGCGTGGAACCTGACCCCGCGGGCGCGAAGTTTGTCGACGACTTCGTCAAGCGGCCGCGTCACGTTGAAGCCGATCGTGATCGAGCCGACCGTCCCCGAAGGCGGGCCGTGGGACGACGCCGGATGGAGCCCGAAGATCAGTCCTTCGCGCGTCTCGATCAGCGCCCAATAGTTGCCGGACCGCTCGCGCAACTTGAGCTCCAGCACGCCGGTGTAAAACGCTATGGACCGGTCCATGTCGGAAATGAAAACGGTCGGAAGGCCTCCGTCGATGATCATGGGTCCTCCTTGAGGAGTCGTTCAGTCTCACCACGACGAAGGAGAGAGCAGCACGTGGCGGAGGTACAGGCGGGACAATTGCCGTGGCGGTTAAGGTGGGACCTTCGATTCGCGAATTCTGTCCGGCGGGGCCTCGTCCAGAGTATACGCTTCGGGCGAGGAGTTCGCCAGGACTACGGACAACCGTCAGGGTAGAAATCCCGTCGGGTCCGACTGCCACGAGTGCAGCATCCTCATGTAGTTCGCGCGTTCGAAGGCGGCCGGTTCGGCCACGTTCTTCTGGCTCATGCTGCCGCACATCTGCCCGATCGAAACGTATTCGTTCTCCCGCATCCAGCGCTCCACCCCGTCGAGCACGACTTTCACGCGACCCATGCCGTGCTGCAGGATGGCCGACGTCATCATGGTGACGCGCGCGCCCGCCATCACACCCTTGATGACGTCCTCGGGCGTGTGCACGCCCGTCGTGATCGCGAAGTCGACGTCGACGCGGCCGAAGAGGATCGCGACCCAGCGCAGCGGCAGCCGCATCTCCCACGACGTGCTCAATACCAGGTGCGGCACGACTTCGAGCGTTTCCAGGTCGAAGTCGGGTTGGTAGAAGCGATTGAACAGCACCAGTCCGTCGGCGCCGGCAGCCCGGAGCCGCTTCGCCATATGGCCCATGGCGGAGAAATAGGGCCCCACCTTGACCGCGAGCGGAATGGTCACTTCGGCGCGCACCGCGCTCAATGTGTCGATGTACATCTGCTCGACCTCGGGGCCGGACATCTCGACGTCGGTCGGGATCATGTAGATGTTGAGCTCGAGAGCGTCCGCGCCCGCTTCCTGGATCAAACGGGCGTGCTCCACCCAGCCGCCGCGCGACACCCCGTTCAAGCTCCCGATGACCGGAATGGAAAGCGCGCGCTTGGCGTTCGCGATGCGATTGAGATATTCGTCGGGCCCCACGCGGTACGACTGCGCCTCGGGAAAATACGAGAGCGCCTCCGCGTAGCTCTGGGAACCGTAGCTCAAGTAGTGATCGAGCTGACGGCTCTCGTGCTGGATCTGCTCCTCGAACAACGAGTGCATCACGATGGCCGAGCAGCCCGCGTCCTCGAGCATCTTCATCTTGTCGAGCGATTCGGACAGCGGTGACGCCGAGTGCACGAGCGGATTCTTGAGTTCGAGGCCCAGGTACTTCGTGCGTAGGTCGCTCACTTCTTCTCCTCCGGGTTGGGCGTCCAGGCTTCGCGCTGGAGGTGCTTCCACTGCTCGTTGACGTGGGCTTGGGCGGCGGCGAGCAGCATCGCCGCCGCGTCCGGGTCGGACTGGAGCAGCATGCGGTAGCGGCCCTCGTTGTAGATGTAGTCCTTGAGCGGGATCTTCGGGGGCGCGCTGTCGAGCTGCATGGGGTTTTCGCCCTGCGCGGCCCGGCGCGGGTCGAAGCGGTAGAGCGGCCAGTGGCCGCTCTCGGACGCGAGCTTCTGCTGCGTCATCCCCTTCGCCATGTCGATCCCGTGCGCGATGCAGTGGCTGTAGGCGATGATGAGCGCGGGACCGTGGTAGCTCTCCGCTTCGACGAAGGCGCGCAAGGTCTGCTGGTCGCCCGCGCCCATCGCGATCTGCGCCACGTAGACGTGGCCGTACGAGCGTGCGATGGCGCCGATGTCTTTCTTGGCCGTCGCCTTGCCGCCGCTCGCGAACTTCGCCACCGCACCCAGCGGGGTCGCCTTCGACGACTGCCCGCCGGTGTTGGAGTAGACCTCCGTGTCCAGGATCAGGAGCTTCACGTTGCGCCCGCTGGCGAGCACGTGGTCGAGGCCGCCAAAGCCGATGTCGTACGCCCACCCGTCGCCGCCCACGATCCACACGCTCTTGCGCACCAAGGTGTCCGCCACGGCGAGGAGATCGGCTGCCCACGCCTGCGCGCCCAAGCGATCGCGGATGCGCGCCTTCAACTCGGCCACGCGATGGCGCTGCGCAGACACCGACGACTCCGTGCTCTGGTCCGCGGAGAGGATTGTGTCCGCGAGATCGGCGCCGATCGCGACGCGATTGGCTTCGACCAGACGGCGCGCCAGCGCCGCTTGCGCGTCGATCGCCTCGCGCATGCCGAGCCCGAACTCCGCGTTGTCTTCGAAGAGCGAGTTGCTCCACGCGGGACCGCGGCCGTCGCGATCGGTCGACCACGGGGTGGTGGGCAGATTGCCGCCGTAGATCGACGAGCAGCCGGTGGCGTTCGCGATCAACAGGCGATCGCCGAAGAGCTGGCTCATCAGGCGCAGGTACGGCGTTTCGCCGCACCCCGCGCACGCGCTCGAGAACTCGAAGAGCGGCGGGATCATCTGCACGTCTTTGAGCTTGTTGTACTTCAAGCCCAGCGCTTCGCCCGCGTCGGGCACGAAGGTGTCCGGCAGGGCCGAAAAGAAGTCCCAGTGCGCGCGGTGGTCCGCGCGGATCGAGGCGCGCGGCGCCATGTTGATCGCCTTGCGCGAGACGTTGCTCTTGTCGCGCGCGGGGCAAATCTCCACGCACAGCCGGCAGCCCGTGCAATCGTCCACCGAGACCTGGAGCGTGTATTTCATGCCCTCGAGCTCGCGCCAGCGCGCGTCCTCGAAGGCGAAGCCTTGGGGCGCGCCGCTGGTCGCGTCGACGCCCACCACCTTGGCGCGGATCACCGAGTGCGGGCACACCAACACGCACTTCCCGCACTGGATGCACAGGTCGGTCTCCCACACCGGGACTTCCTGCGCGATGTTGCGCTTCTCGACGCGCGTCGTCCCGGTGGGATAGGTTCCGTCGACCGGGAACGCGGAGACCGGCAGCGCGTCGCCTTCGCCGGCCAGGAGTCGCGCGACGAAATCGCCCGTGGTCGCGCGCGCGGATGCGGGTGCACGCGCGCCTTTGCGCACCGTCACCTGGTGCAGGTGCGACAGCGTTGCGTCCACCATAGCGTGGTTGGCGCGCACCACCGCTTCCCCGCGCTTGCCGTAGGTCTTCTGAATGTAGCGCTTGATGTGCGCGATGGCCTCGTCGCGTGGAAGAACTCCCGAGAGCGCGAAGAACGCCGTCTGCATGATGGCGTTGATGCGAACGCCCATCTCGTGCTCGCGTGCCAGCCGGTATGCGTCGACGCAATGGACGACCAGTTTCTTCTCTACGATCTGCCGCTGGACGCGCTCGGGAATGTGCTCCCACACCGTCTCCGCGGGATGCGGGCTGTTGAGGAGCAAGGTCGCGCCGTCGCGTGCCGCCGCCAGCGTGTCGTAGCGATCGAGAAAGCCGAACTGGTGCACGGCGACGAAGTCC
>DASPGK010000001.1:0-7551 GCA_035620655.1 Candidatus Krumholzibacteriia bacterium | reverse complement strand
CGCCATCTCGCTGGAGACGCTCCTCAAGATCGTGGCCAAGGAAGCGACCCTGCTGCTCGAGCGCCCGTGGGCCGCGATCGTGCTCTTCAATCAGAAACAGGAAGTGACGCACTCGGTCTTCGTGGGCGTGAACCAGAACCGCGAACTCAAGCTCGAAAAGAAGATGCGGCGCGGCGGCTTGAGCGAGTGGATCTGGACCCACAACACGCCCATCGTGGTCGAGGATGCGACGCGCGACAAGCGCGCGAACTGCAGCGAATTCCTCGGCCACTTCGGCATACGGTCGATCGTGGGCTTCCCGCTCACGAGCGGCAAGCAGGTAATGGGCATCGTCTTCACCGGCGACTTCGCGGCGCGCACGATGTCGGACACCCACATGCGCCTCTTGACGACCCTGTGCCAGCAGCTTGCCGTCGCGATCGAAAAGAGCCGCCTATACGACTCCCTGGAGCGCAAGATCCGCGAGCTCGAGCGCCAGCTCGACACGCTGGAAAAGACCAACATCTTGAAGTCCGATTTCGTGTCGCACGTGTCACACGAGCTGCGCACGCCGCTGACCGCCATCAAGGCCTACGTCGAGGCCCTGGTCGACAACTCCGAGGATCCGAAGTTCCTCCAGCGCAAGGAATTCCTGGACATCGTGTCCAAGGAGACCAACCGCCTCATTCGCATTGTCAACGACGTGCTCGACGTCTCGAAGATCGAGTTCGGCCAGCGACCGATGACGCGCACGCCGGTCGACCTGCCGGCGGTGGTCGCCGATGTGCTCGACATGCTGAGCCCGACGCTGCGCGAGCGCAGCGTGCGCGTCGAAGCCGACGTCCCCAGCGACCTGCCGCGCATCGACGGCGACGCCGACATGATCAAGCAGGTCTTCATCAACCTGATCTCGAACGCGATCAAGTACTCGCCGCGCGGAACCACGGTCACCGTCGCGGCCCGCGAGGAGGCCGTCAACATCCTGGTCTCGGTGGCCGACCAGGGCGTGGGCATTCCCAAGGACGAGATCGGCAACGTGTTCGACAAGTACTTCCGGGCGCGCTCGCAGAAGGAATCGAAGATGGAGGGCCTCGGGCTGGGGCTCGCGATCGTCAAGAACATCGTCGAGCAGCACGGCGGCGCCGTGCGCGTCGAGAGCCACGAGGGCAAGGGCAGCACCTTCTACTTCACGCTTCCGCGCGAGCACTGCTTCAACGATCTCATCGGTTACATCGGCGAAGTGGTGGACGCGCGCGAGCAGCTCCACGAGATGCTCGAGCTGATCGTGCGCATGATCGCCGAGCTCCTGAACGCGAAGCGCGTCTCGCTGATGCTGCTCGACAAGAGTCGCTCCGAGCTCTTCATCAAGATGTCGTTCGGAATCGAGGAGTGGGTGGTCGAGAACACGCGGGTACGGGTGGGCCAGGGCATCGCCGGCATGGTGGTGGAGCGCGGAGAGCCGCTGCTGATCGCCAATATAGAGGAGAACGACATCTACATCGCTCCCAACAGCCCGCAGTACGACACCGTGTCGCTGGTGAGCGTACCACTGCGGGTCAACGACGTCGTCGTGGGCGTGATCAACGTCAACAACAAGACCAACGGACGCCCCTTCGACCGCGACGACTTGAATCTGCTGATGTCGTTCAGCGAGCGCATTTCGCGCGCGCTGGAGCGCGTGCGCGTGGTGGACGACTCGCACACGTTCCTGCAGGACACCATCGACGCGTTCAAGCGCATGCTGGAGACGCAGACCAAGACCAAGGTGATCGAGCAGGCCATCGACCACGCGGTCAAGATCGCGCGCAAGCTGCGGCTGCCCGAGAAGGACGTCAGCGTCATCCAGTACGTCGCCAGCGTGCACGACATCGGCATGACCGAGATCAGCGACGAGATCTTGAACAAGGCGCTGCACCTGTCGACCGAAGAAATGCGGCAGATCCAACGCCACCCCGAGCGCGGCGCCGAGCTGATTCGTCCCCTCGAGTTCGTGGAAGCGGTGAGCAACATCATTCTGTATCACCACGAACGCTTCGACGGAAGCGGTTATCCCATGGGCCTCAAGGGCGAGGAGATTCCGGTGGGCGCGCGCATCCTGGCCGTGATCGACGCCTATCAGTCGATGACGATCGGACGGCCGTACCGGTCGCGCAAATCGACCGAGGACGCGCTCGACGAACTGGTCGACAACTCGGGAACCCAGTTCGACCGCGACGTGGTAGAGGCGTTCGCCGGCGTGCTCAAGGAAGACGGAAAGCTGGCCGCGCGCGACGAGCGCGAGCTGGTGCGGCGACTGCGCGGCGTACCCGTCGGCGCGTCGCAGGATTGACGGAGCGGCACGGGGACCATGAACGAACGTGTGCAGATGGCGCATTTGACCGGCACCCCGACCGAGTACTTGGTCGTGGCGGGCGTATTGGTCGGCCTCGTGTTCCTGACCTTGTGGCGGGAGACGATCGCGACCAACTCGGCACTGTTCTTCTCGCGCACGATGGCGGCGCTCGCGTTCGCGATGAGCCGCGTCACCGTGGTCGTATTCGCCGCCTCCATGATCGAAGAGCCGTCGGGCGCGCCGTTCCTCTATATTCTGCTCAATTTCGCGTGCATGTATCTGGCCGCGCGCTGTCTTCCGGTCGGCATCCAGGAGCCGCGCGGCTCCGCGGGTGAAACGCCGCCGGGCGAGGACGGCACCGAGGCGCCCTCGCCGCGCGGTCTCGCCGACGCGGACTGGCGCGCCGTCAAGTATCAGACGGCCGTATTCGGGCTGACCGCGGGCCTCGCCTACGTCGTGATTCCCCAGGCCAGCACCGGCTTTTCCATACTCGGCTTCCTCGGCGCGATTCTCTTGGGCGCCACCGTGCGCGTGTGCGGCGCGCTGTTCAGCGCGTCGCACAACGCGATCGCCGAAGTGCGCCCGGTGCTATTCCTATTGGTGGCGTCGTTGGTGACGTCGTGGCTCCTGGTCGTAGCCGCCGGCACGACGTCGGGCGCGACCGCGGCCATGCTCATCAAGGCGGCGCAGCTCGCCGACATCGGAGTGCTCGTCACGGGCCTGCTCTCCCTGCAGACGAGCTACATCGTGATCGGTACGCGCATGCGCCGCGAGGCCGAGGAAAAGGCGCTCGAGATTGGCCAGGCGCGCGCCGAGCTCACGCTCCTCAACCGCGTCGCGTCGGACATGTACGAGGACTCGCACTCCATGATCCGGCGCCAGCAGGATCACTCGCGCTCGCTCATTCGCCGCGCGGAGAACCTCGAGCGCATTCTCGAGATCGGTGTTCGTATCCAGCAGCAAAAGAACGTCAAGGAGCTGCTGCAAATGGTGGCCGAGCTGATTCGCGAAAACCTGGGCTTCGAGACAGTTGTCGTGCGCGTACTCAACAAGCGCACGCAAGCCTTCGAGACCAAGGCCTACGTGGGGCTCAACCCCGAGGCGCAGGACGCGGTGATGAACCACCGCATCTCGGTCGTCGACTACGAGCAGATGATCGACCCACGCTCGCGCGTGAGCCGCAGTTTCTTCCTCAAGAATCCGGGGCCGATCGTCAGCGGCGCGGATGCCCCCGCGCGCGACGGCGGCGCCGAGCTGGTCAGCGACCACTGGGAGGACGTCGAGCGGCTGATCGTGCCGCTCATCGACGACGACGCCGGCGAGCAGACCATCGGGTACGTCTCGGTCGAAGAGCCCGGCGATCCCCAGCGCTCCGTGGTGGAAGTGATCGAAACCCTGGAAACCATCGCGACCCTGGCGGCGGTCGCCATTCGCAACCTGAACCGCCACCGCGAGGTCGGCGAGAAGAACGAGAAGCTCAAGCAGTACGCGGAAAAACTGTCGAGCCTCAACAAGATGAAATCGAATTTCGTCGCGACCATCTCGCACGAGTTCCGCACTCCGCTGACGTCGATCAAAGCGTACTGCGAGACGCTCAACAAGAACGCGGAGTCGATCGACCGCACGATCTTGAAGGAGTTCTTGAAAGTCATCGAAGAGGAGAGCAACCGCCTGATGTCGTTGATCGAGGACATCCTCGACTTCTCGCAGATGGAGTCCGGGGCGGTTCGCTTCGAGCGCACGTCCTGCAACCTGAACGAGATCGTGACGGTGGCGGCCAACGAGCTGGAGAAGAACTTCGAGAGCAAGCGCATCACCTTGGAAGCCCGGCTGCCGGCCACCGAGGTCAAGGTGCGTGCCGAACGCGACCTGATGAAGCAGCTTGCCATCAACCTGCTGCACAACGCGTCCAAGTTCACCCCCGAGGGCGGCAAGGTGTGGATTCGCCTGGAAGACGAGGTCGTGAGCGCCCGCATCATCGTGGAGGACAACGGGATCGGCATCCCGGAGGACCAGCTGGAGAAGATCTTCGACCACTTCCACCAGGTGGACGGGACCGCCACGCGCCGCCACGGCGGCACCGGCATCGGGTTGGCGATCTGCAAGAACATCGTGGAATGGCACGATGGTCGCATATGGGTCGAAAACGTCCCCGGCAAGGGCGCCCGCTTCGTGGTCGTGATCCCCAAGAAGCAGGCGGTCGTGCGCAGCGAATTGCTGACCGACTACGTATCGACGCGGCGCTTCGAGGTGGAGCGCTACATGGAACTCGTGGTCGAGCTGGTCGCGGAGCTGCTCAACGTCAAGCGCGCCTCTCTAATGATGGTGGACGACGACGGCAAGGAGCTCCGCATCGACACCGCCATCGGCCTCGACGAAGACGTGGTCGAGCACGCGCGCGTCAAGCTCGGGGAAGCGATCTCGGGCACGGTGGCGAGCGAGAACAACGCCTTCCTGGTGCGGGACGTGGACCGCGAGCGCAGCATGCAGCCGGGCGGACCGAGCCGAAACTACGAGTCGAAGTCGTTTCTGTCGGTGCCGCTGCGCAAGGACGGGCGCGTGCTGGGCGTCATCAATGTTACCGACCCGGTCGGCCGCGATCACCTCGACGAAGCCGACCACGCGCTGCTCGAGCTGTTCGCGGACCGCGTCGTCCTGGCCATGGACGCGCTGTCGCACTTCAAGGAGAAGTCGCGCGAGTTCGAGGACGTACGCTCGACGTTCAAGTCGATCCTGGACGCCAAGCGCTACATCGACACCCAGAACGTCGACGCGCTCTCGGGCGTGCTGAAGGACGTCGCCGACACACTGGGCATGAGCCCGGCAGAGAGCGCCACGTTGCGCTACGTGTTCAACGTTTACGACTTGGGATTGGCCAAGGTAGGGCACAACATCATCAAGCAGCCGCGCGAGCTGACGCACCAGGACCGCTTCGACGTGGAGCAGCACACGATCGTCGGTACCGACATGCTCAAGCCGATCGAGTTCATTCCGCGCGTGCGCGACGCCGTGCTCTACCACCACGAGAACTACGACGGCTCCGGATACCCCGGCAAGCTGTCGGGAGACGAGATTCCGCTGGACGCGCGCATCATTAGAGTCGCGGATACGTTCCGCGCCCTGATTTCGCACCGTCCGTATCAGAAGCAGTACAGCTTGAGCGAGGCAGTTCAGGTTCTAAAGCATCGCGCCGGGACGCTGTTCGACCCCAAGGTGGTCGACGCGTTCGTGGAAGCGGTCATGCGACACGCCGATAGCTTCCGCACACCGGGCGCTTCCGTCGATTCGCGACGGGAGCTCGATCGGTCGATGCTGCAGCAGAGTCTATTTAAGGAGGACTGACATGGCGCTGGGCAAGATTCTGGTCGTCGACGACGAGGTTTACATTCTGCACATTCTCGACTTCAGCCTGGGCGCGGAGGGATTCGAAGTGATCACCGCGAACAACGGCGAGCTGGCGATCGAGAAGGCCAAGCAGGAGAAGCCGAACCTCGTCGTGCTGGACGTCATGATGCCGGTCCTCGACGGGTACGAAACGTGCCGCCGCTTGAAACGCGACCCGGAGACCAAGAACATCCCGGTCGTGCTATTGACCGCGAAGGGCCGCGACCTCGACAAGCGTTTGGGCTACGAAGTCGGGGCCGTCGACTACATCGTCAAGCCGTTCAGCCCGAGCCGTTTGATCGAGCGCATTCAGGAGATCTTGGGCTGCCGGAAGTAGGCCACGCCGGGGGACGCTCGCCATACGGTGAGCCCCCCGGCAGCATTCGTTCCAGGTGCTATACTGCCGCGCATGCGGCCCGATCCCACGCTACTACCGTCTGACACGCCCCGCTTCGCGCGCGTCGTGCTTCCGATCCCCGTCGACCAGCCGTTCACGTATCAAATTCCGGATAGTCTGATCGGACGGGTCAACGTCGGGTGTCGCGTCGAGGTGCCGTTCGGCAAACGCGAGTTGAGCGGTGTCGTAGTCGATGTCATGGAGACGAGCGACGTCGCTCGCACGCGCGCGATCCGCGAGGTCGCGGACGCGTTCGCGGCACCCGCGCTCCTCGAGCTGGCGAACTGGATCGCGTCATACTACGGGTGCTCGCGCGGCGAAGCGATGCAGTCGGTGCTTCCTCCCAGCATGCGCCGCGCGAAGTTGAAGGCAAGACCGACCGGTACGCTCCGTGTAGTCGACGAGACGCTGGTACGGGAAGGTGAGACGGGCGACGCCTACGCCGCAGTGCGACGCGCGCTATCGCGCGCGAAAAGGCAGTTCGCGCTCCTCGCCGAGCTGGTGAGCGCGGGCGGCGAGGCGGCGGTACCCGTGATCCTGGAGGAGTGGGACTACGCGCGCGAGGTGATCGACGGCCTGGTTTTGCGTGGAATCGCACGCATCGATCCGGTGGACACGGTCTCGTCGCTGGACGCGCTCGAAGCGCGCGTCGGCGAACTGAACCGCGAGCAGACGCAGACACTCGCACTCGTGGTCGAGGCGCTGCGCGCACGCGAGTTCCGTCCCATTCTGATCCACGGTGTCACCGGCAGCGGCAAGACGGAAATCTACCTGCGCGCGGCTCGTCACGTGGTCGAAGCGGGCGGCGGGTGCATCGTGCTGGTGCCCGAGATCGGGCTTTTGCCGCAGGCCACCGCGCGCTACCGGCGCGCGTTCGGCGATTTGGTCGCGATCATTCACAGCCGGCTCACGGGACCCGAGCGCTTCGAGATCTGGGAACGCATCGAGCGCGGCGAGCACCGTGTCGTGGTCGGGCCGCGCTCCGCGGTGTTCAGCCCGGTGCGCGACCTGCGTTTGATCGTGGTCGACGAAGAGCAGGACGACTCGTACAAACAAGACGACAAGCCGCGCTACCACGCGCGCGCGGTGGCGCTGGTGCGCGGCAAAATGGAGAAGGCGGCGGTCGTGCTGGGGTCGGCCACACCGTCGGCGGAGTCGATGCGCTGGGCGCGCGAAGGAAAGTACGCCAGCGCTCGCCTCTTCGAACGCGTCGCCGGGGGCGTGCTCCCCGAAATCGAAATCGTCGACATGCGCGAGCCCGACGCGCGCGGTGCGGTGCTCTCGCCCAAGCTCTCCGAGCACATCGAGCGCACCGTCGGCGCAGGCCGCCAGGCCATCGTGTTCCTCAACAAACGCGGCCACGCGCGCACCGTGCAGTGCTCGGCGTGCGGTTGGGTGGCGCGATGCAAGAACTGCGACGTGTCACTCACCTTCCACCGCGTCGATAATCGTCTCAAGT